>CAZUDU010000044.1:0-11770 GCA_964619455.1 uncultured Faecalibacterium sp. | reverse complement strand
CTTCCTTCTGCATCAGGCTCAGCTCCCGGCTCAGAGCGCTGCGGTCGCAGTTGAGATGATCCGCCAGCTGGATACGGGAGTACGGGATGCTGAACGTCAGGCTCCCGGCGCGCTCTGCTTCGCTCAACAGATAGGCGCACACCTTGGCACGCAGACTTTTGAGCACCAGCAGGTCGATGCGGCGGGAGAGCGAAAAATATTTATCGCTGATGGTGCGTACAAGGTTTTGCAGCACCTTCTGGTGGGCGGGGCTGCCGTCTGATAAAAGCAGCCGCTCGTAGGGGATCAGCAGAACATCACAGGGCATGGCTGCCTGTACCGTGACAGGGCTGGCAAGGCTGGAGCCGCTCAGAACGTCCCCGAACACACTGCCGGGTTCCATGTGGGTGATGGGGACTCTGGCGCCGTTCGGTGCAGGGTGGAATGCTTCCAGCTCTCCGGTGAGCAGGATGCCGACCCGGCGGTTCGGCTCCCCGGCGATGACAAGAGACTCGCCCTTGACGCAGCTGCGGACGGTGGCGCCGAGCTGCGCGAGCAATACGCGAAGCTCTTCGGTGTCAAGACCGGCAAACAGTGAGGTTGACTGTAACAGCGAAAGATGGTTTTTCATCGTAAATCCGTGGGTGCGGGAAGCACCCACAGCCCTCCTGCAATTCCGTTGCGTACGCAACGGTTTTTTTAATCCTATTATAGTAAACTTAAACGCGCAAAGCAAATGATTTTGCAAATTTGTCAAAAGAAATTTTGAAAATGAAGAACGAGGAAGAAGTTTTATGAAAAAATGGATCTCTTTGTTGCTGGCGCTGAGCATGGCGCTGGCGTTTGTGGGCTGCGGTGCAGGCAGCGCAGCATCGGTCTCGTCTGCTTCGCAGGAGCAGGCGGCGGTTTCCGGCGAAGCTGCGGCAGAAAGTGTGGCAGAGCCGCTGTCCGCTTCCGAGCCGCTGCGCATCGCAGGATTGAAAGGCCCCACGACGATGGGTCTGGTCAACCTGCTGACCATGGAGCAGGACGGCACTGCGGCGATGGACTATGATCTGCAGCTCTACGGCGCGGCAGACGAGATCGTGCCGCTGCTGATGAAGGGGGAGCTGGACATGGCGGCGATCCCTGCAAACCTTGCGGCGACCCTCTACCAGAAGACCAGCGGCGGCATTCAGGCACTGGCGGTCAACACGCTGGGCGTTCTGTATGTGGTGGAGCAGGGCGAAACGGTGCACTCCTTTGCGGATCTGGCAGGGCGCACCATCCTTTCCACCGGCAAGGGCACCACGCCGGAATATGTGCTGCGCTATCTGCTGCGCGCCAACGGCATCGACCCGGACAAGGATGTGACCATTGAATATTGCAGCGAGGCGACCGAGGTCACTGCGCTGATGGCGACCACCACTGATGCCATCGCGGTGCTGCCCCAGCCCTATGTGACCGCAGCTTCCCTCAAGGACGAGACCCTGCGCGTGGCGCTGGATCTGACCGCCGAGTGGGAAAAGGTCAGTGACGATCAGCTCGTGACCGGTGTGACCGTGGTGCGCACTGCCTATGCCGAGGAGCACCCGGATGTGGTGGCGGCCTTCCTTGCGGATTATGTCAGGAGCGTAGAAGCGGCCAACACCGATCTGGACGGCACCGCTGCGCTGTGCGAGGAGCAGGGCGTTGTGGCAACGGCTGCGATTGCCAAAAAGGCGCTGCCCGCCTGCAACATCGTCTGCCTGACCGGTGCCGGGCTGAAGGCGAACGCCGAGGGCTATTTACAGGTTCTGTTTGATGCAGACCCCGCTGCCGTGGGCGGCGCGATGCCCGGTGCTGATTTCTACTACACCGCCGAATAAAAGCAAAAACGGACTCTCCCGCAGCCGCTGTGCATTGGTACGCACGGCGGCTGTTTTTGCGTCTTGCGTTTGCAGCAGCAAAGGGGTACAATGAACACAAAGTTCAACCTGACAAACCGAAACGGAGGAAACAGATCCTATGGCTTGTACTACGATTTTGGTCGGCAAAAAAGCTTCTTATGACGGCTCTACGATGATCGCCCGCAACGACGATTCCGGTTCCGGGCACTTTACCGCCAAAAAGTTCACGGTCGTGCAGCCCGAACAGCTGCCCAAGGTGTACCGCTCGGTGCTCTCTCATGTTGAGATCCCGCTGCCGGAGGGCGCGATGCGCTTCACCGCCATGCCCAACGCGGTGGAGGGCAAGGGCATCTGGGCGGCAAGCGGTGTCAATGCGGCAAACGTGGCGATGACCGCCACCGAGACCATCACCTCGAACCCCCGCGTGCTGGGTGCGGATCCGCTGGTGGAGCGCCGCCCTGCCAAGGGCGATCAGCCGGAGATCCCCGGCGGCATCGGCGAAGAGGACATCGTCTATCTGGTGCTGCCCTACATCCATTCTGCGCGGGAGGGCGTGCTGCGGCTGGGCAGCCTGCTGGAAGAGTACGGCACCTACGAGATGAACGGCATCGCCTTTGCAGATGTGGACGAGATCTGGTGGCTGGAGACCATCGGCGGGCATCACTGGATCGCGCGGCGGGTGCCGGATGATGTCTATGTCGTGATGCCCAACCAGCTTGGCATCGACAGCTTTGATCTGGAGGACGCACTGGGCGAAGGCAGGGAATACCTCTGCTCGGCAGATCTTGCGCAGTTCATTGCCAAAAACCATCTGGATCTTTCGCTGGATGGGAACCTGAATCCCCGGGATGCGTTTGGCAGCCACGATGATGCAGATCATGTTTATAACACGCCGCGTGCCTGGTATATGCTGCGTACCCTGAACCCCCGCACATGGGTCTGGGATGGTGAGAATGCGGACTACACCCCGCTTTCGGATGATCTGCCGTGGTGCATGGTGCCGGAGCGCAAGATCACCCCGGAGGATGTGAAATATCTGCTGTCCTCCCATTATCAGGGCACCCCTTACGACCCCTACCGCAGTTATGGTGATAAGAGCATGAGCGGCGCATACCGTTCCATCGGCATCAACCGCAATGACTTTATGGCACTGCTGCAGCTGCGCGGGGATCAGCCGGAGGACTTCCGCGCGGTGGAGTGGATCGCCTATGCGTCCAACGCCCTTAATACGATGGTTCCCTTCTACGCTAACGTGGATACCACCCCGGCATATCTTGCCAATACCACGGCAGAGGTCTCCACCGACAACTTCTACTGGGTCAGCCGGATGATCGCAGCCATGGCGGATGCGTCCTATACAAAGTCCATCTTCCATCTGGAACGCTACGAGGAGGCAGTGCTTGCGGCATCCCGCGCGATCCTCAACCGTTATGACGATGCGCTTGCCGCGGAACCGGATGCTGCGGCTCGTGCAGCACTGCGTGTGCAGGCAAACGAGGAGCTTGCTGCCCAGCTCCGGGAAAAGGCTGCGGACACACTGGACAAGGTCCTGTTTGAGCTGAGCTGCCAGATGAAGAATGCCTATTCCCGCTCGGATGCGTGATTGAAAGCGGCGAAACGATCAAAAAACGTCAAATAAAATCAGGAAAAGAGACCCTTTTGGAGCTGAGATGGTTCTGGGAGGGTCTCTTTTTTGCGCTTGTATCCAACAAATTGGAAAAGATGCACAATTTTCGTGGTGATTCTTTGTGAGCGAAGCTGAATGAAAATGATTGATTTTGAATGAACTTGTGCTATAATAAAGCCGAGAGAAATCAAAAACACTCAAAATAAATCAAAACCGAGCAAACGAACCGCCATCCACCAAACCCCAAAGGAGGGATCCCATGCTGGCAGAAGAACGCTTTGACCTGATCCTTGAGCTGCTGAGCCGGCAGCGTACCGCGACCGTCCAGCAGCTTTGTGAAGCGCTGAACGCGAGTGAATCCACCATCCGCCGCGACCTCAACGAGCTGGACCGTCTGGGTAAGCTGACCAAGGTGCACGGCGGCGCGACCGTGAACGACAGCCGCTATTTTGCAGAAGAACCGACCATGGAAGCCAAGCAGTCGCAGGCGGTAGAGCAGAAAAAGAGTATCGCCCGCGCGGCGGCGGCGCTGATCAGGGCAGAGGATTTTGTGTTCATCGATGCAGGCTCCACCACGCTGGAGCTGGTGCGCGCGCTGGAAGGCGAAGCGCTCAAGGCGACCTACCTGACCAATGGTGTGGCGCACGCGCGGCTTCTGGCGCAAAAGGAATGCCATGTGCTGCTGCCGGGCGGCGTGCTGCGCCCCCGCACTGAGGCCATCGTAGGCGCGGCATCAGTCATCAGCCTGCAGCAGTACTACTTCACCAAAGCATTCATGGGTGCCAACGGTGTCTCGCTGGAAGCGGGCTTTACCACCCCGGATCCGGAGGAAGCAGCATTCAAGACGGCGGCGGTGCACCGTGCGCGGGAGAGCTGGTTCCTTGTGGACGATGACAAGTTTGCACGTATCTGCCCGGCGGTCATCGCGCCGCTGCACGAGGGCGCGATCCTGACCAACCGCTGCCCTGACCCGAAATACAAACAACACACGCTGGTAAAGGAGACAGAAGCATGATCTATACGGTGACGTTCAACCCGGCGATCGATTATGTGGTGCGGCTGGATACGCCGCTGGAAGTCGGCATGGTAAACCGCGCCGCCGGTGAGGACTGCGTGCTGGGCGGCAAGGGCATCAACGTATCCGGTGTTCTGGCGCAGCTGGGCTGTGAGAGCACGGCACTCGGCTTTGTGGCAGGCGAGACCGGCGCATGGCTGGAGCGGGGGCTTGCCGCACAGGGCATCCGGACGGACTTCGTCCACCTGAAAGAGGGCATGACCCGCATCAATGTCAAGATCAAGGCACAGGCAGAGACCGAGCTGAACGGCGCAGGTCCCGCCATCCCGGAGCAGGCACAGCACGTGCTGGAGCAGAAGCTGGACGCTCTGCAGGCAGGGGATGTGCTGGTGCTGGCAGGCAGCATCCCGGCAAGCCTTGCGCAGGATACCTACGAGCGGCTGCTTGCCCGGCTGGAAGGCAAAGGGGTGCTGGCAGTGGTGGATGCCACCAGAGATCTGCTGGTCAACGTGCTGCAATATCGCCCCTTCCTGATCAAGCCGAACAACCATGAGCTGAGCGAGATCGTGGGCGAGACCCTCACTACCCCGGAACAGATCGCACAGGCGGCACGCACTTTGCAGCAAAAGGGCGCGCGCAATGTTCTGGTGAGCATGGCAGGGGACGGCGCATTGCTGCTGACCGAAAGCGGTGAGGTACACCGCATCGGTGTGCCGAAGGGCAAGGTGGTCAACAGCGTCGGCGCGGGCGACAGTATGGTTGCCGGCTTTGTGGCAGGCTGGATGCAGACCCGGGACTACGCATACGCTTTGCGGCTGGGTACTGCCTGCGGCAGTGCGACGGCGTTCAGCCTGGGGCTTGCCACCAAAGAAAAGATCGAAATGCTCTTGAACGGGATCTGAGCACAGAAGGAGGAACTTTTATGCGTATTACCGAGCTGTTTACAGCACGCTCCATCGCTCTGGACGAAGCACTGGGCGATCAGGCACAGATCATGGATCGTCTGGTGGAATTGCAGGCAACTCACGGCAACATCAAGGATACCGAAGCCTATAAAAAGGCACTCTACGCCCGCGAAGCAGAAGGCTCCACCTATGTGGAAAACGGCATCACGGTGCCCCATGCAAAAACCAATGTCGTCACCCGCCCCAGCCTTGCGGCGCTGCGGCTGAGCGCCCCGGTGCAGTACAACGCCGAGGATGACGGCAAGACCGATCTGCTGTTCGCCATCGCAGCGCCGGAGAACGGCAGCCTGCATGTGGATATGCTGGCGCGGATGATGCAGATGCTCATGAACGAGGACTTTGTGGAAACGCTCAAGGCGGCAAAGACCCCGGAAGATTTCCTCGCGGCGATCGACGCGCAGGAGGATGCACAGTTTGGCGGTGAGAGCTTTACTCAGCAGCCCGTCCCGCAGGAGGGCTACCGCGTTCTGGCGGTGACCGCCTGCGTCAACGGCATCGCTCATACTTATATGGCGGCAGAAGCGCTGACCAAGGCGGGCGCAAAGCTGGGTCTGCCCACCAAGGTGGAGACCAACGGCTCAGACGGCGCCAAGAACCTCCTCACTGCAGAGGAGATCGCAGCCTGTGACGGCATCATCGTGGCAGCAGAAAAGAAGGTGGATACCGCCCGTTTTGACGGCAAGCCGGTGCTGTTCACCCGGGTGGATGACGGCATCCACAAGCCGGAGGAGCTCATCCGCAAGATCACCGGCGGCGAGGTCCCGGTCTACCATGCCGAGGGCGGTGCCCCGGCAGCATCCGGTGCCGATAGCAAGGACAGCTTCGGGCGCAGCCTGTACAAGCACCTGATGAACGGCGTTTCCCACATGCTGCCCTTTGTGGTGGGCGGCGGCATCATGATCGCGCTGGCGTTCCTGCTGGACGATTATTCCATCGACCCGGCAAACTTCGGCATGAACACCCCGCTGGCAGCCTTCTTCAAGACGGTGGGCAATGCCGCCTTTGGCTATATGCTTCCCATCCTGTCCGCATTCGTGGCAATGTCCATTGCGGATCGGCCGGGTCTGGCAGTCGGCTTTGTGGGCGGTGTGCTGGCAATGAACGGCACCAACTTCGCAGGCATCCTGAACGGTGAGACCACCGGCATCTCCGGCGGCTTCCTTGCAGCGCTGCTGGCAGGCTTTGCGGCAGGCTATGTCGTGGAGCTGCTCAAGAAGATCACTGAAAAGCTCCCCGCAAGCCTGAACGGCATCCGCCCCATGCTCATCTACCCGCTGGGCGGCATGCTGATCCTTGGTGCAGTGATGTGCGGCATCAACCCGGTCATGGGCATGATCAACACCGCTATGAGCGACTGGCTCAACGCGATGGGCGGCAGCTCCAAGGTGCTGCTGGGAGCTGTGGTCGCTGGCATGATGAGCATCGACATGGGCGGCCCCTTCAATAAGGCGGCGTATGTGTTCGGCACGGCGGCACTGGCTTCCGGCAACTACGAGGTCATGGCAGCGGTCATGGTCGGCGGTATGGTCCCTCCCATCGCCATCGCACTTTCCACCACCTTCTGCCCCAAGAAGTGGTCCCCGGAGGAGCGCCGCAACGGCATCGTGAACTATGTCATGGGTCTGTGCTTCGTCACCGAGGGTGCCATCCCCTACGCGGCGGCAGATCCGCTGCGTGTTCTGCCCAGCTGTGTGGCAGGAGCGGCCGTGTCCGGTGCGCTCTCCATGACCTTTGGCTGTGCCCTGCGCGCACCCCACGGCGGAATCTTCGTGTTCCCGGTGGTGGATCACGCGGTGCTGTATGTGGCAGCGCTGGCTGTGGGCAGCGTGATCGGTGCGGTGCTGCTGAGTGCGCTCAAAAAGACCTGCACCGAAGCTTAAAAGTTGCGTTTCTCCCTCCATGTTTTTTCCATAAACAAGTGCAGCGGCGGTGCCCTTTCCGGGGTGCCGCCGCTGTGCTTTTGGAAAACTTCCAAAAAATGCAGAGCGGAGCGCGCCAAGTTTGGATTGCACCGCTATTTTGAGTGTGGTATACTTACCCTGTGTATGAAAAATTCCCGGCGGAGCACGCCGGTTCGGGTGAAAGGGAAAAGGTGGAACACGATGAAGATCGGATTTGACAACGACAAATATCTTGCGATGCAGTCGGAGCATATCCGCGAGCGCATCAAAAAGTTTGACAACAAGCTCTATCTGGAATTCGGCGGCAAGCTGTTCGATGACTATCACGCCTCCCGCGTGCTGCCCGGCTTTGAACCGGACTCCAAGCTGCAGATGCTGCTCCAGCTCAAGGATCAGGCTGAGGTGGTCATCGTCATCAGCGCCGAGGACATCACCGGCAACAAGATCCGCGGGGACTACGGCATCACTTACGATACCGATGTCCTGCGCCTGATCGACGAATTTCAGGAGGTGGGGCTGTATGTGGGCAGCGTCTGCGTGACCAAGTACGCCGCTGCCCCGGAAGTCGAAGCGTTTGAAAAGCGTCTCAACGATCTGGGTATCCGCACTTTCC
Organism: uncultured Faecalibacterium sp.; assembly: GCA_964619455.1. Classification (GTDB taxonomy): domain Bacteria; phylum Bacillota; class Clostridia; order Oscillospirales; family Ruminococcaceae; genus Faecalibacterium. The sequence goes on along the minus strand of CAZUDU010000044.1, from coordinate 3,802 downwards.
GCCACTACAAGATCCCCGGCTACCCCCACGATGTGGCGCGCATCGTCAGCGATGAGGGCTATGGCCACAACGATTACATCGAGACCGAGCGCCCGCTGGTCATCATCACCGCGCCCGGCCCCGGCAGCGGAAAGATGGCGACCTGCCTTTCCCAGCTGTACCACGAGTACAAGCGCGGGGTCAAGGCGGGCTATGCCAAGTTCGAGACCTTCCCCATCTGGAACCTGCCCCTCAAGCACCCGGTCAACCTGGCATACGAGGCAGCCACGGCAGACCTGAACGATGTGAACATGATCGACCCGTTCCATCTGGAAGCCTACGGCGTGACCACCGTCAACTACAACCGCGACATCGAGATCTTCCCGGTGGTCAATGCCATGTTTGAGCTGATCGCCGGTTCCAGCCCCTACAAGAGCCCCACCGACATGGGCGTGAACATGGCGGGCAACTGCATCGTGGATGATGCGGTCTGCCGCGAGGCCTCCCGCAACGAGATCCTGCGCCGCTACTTCAAGTATCTGTGCCAGCGCAAGATGGGCGGCAAGGTCAAGGACGAGGAACGCTATAAGCTGGAGCTGCTGCTCAATCAGGCCGACATTGCCGTGGGCCAGCGCGAGGTGGAAAAGCAGGCGCATCTGCGCTCGGAGAACACCTCCGGCCAGCCTGCGGCGGCTATCGAGCTGGCAGACGGCACCATCGTCACCGGCAAGAACGGCCCCCTGCTGGGCGCGGCGGCCTCTGCGCTGATGAACGCGCTCAAGGTGCTGGCGGGCATCCCGCAGGAGATCGATCTGGTCTCGGCACGCGCCATTGAGCCGATCCAGACCCTCAAGACCAACTACCTCGGCGGGCGCAACCCCCGCCTGCACACCGATGAGATCCTGATCGCGCTGTCCAGCTCTGCTTCGGACAACGAGAACGCGGCGGCGGCTCTGCATCAGCTGCCCCGCCTCAAAGGCTGCGATGTGCACTCCACCGTCATCCTGTCGGAGGTGGACAGCACTACCCTGAACCGCCTGGGCATGTACCTGACCTGTGATCCGGTCTACGAAGAAGAGGATCGCAAGTACCACAAAAAGTAAGTAGGAAATCAAAAAGATGTCCTCTCTGCCCGTGCAGAGGGGACATCTTTTTTGCAGGGAAGATAGAATCTGGTAAAAGTTTCAATGGAAAAAACGCGTGACGATGCTGCAAGAAGTTGCGCCCTGTATCAAATTGTGCTAAACTAAACGGCGGTGAAGTGCGCGCCAAAGGTGAACAGACCTTACGGAACGGCGTGTGCTTGCTTATGGTGTAGCGCGGCAGGGTAAATTAGGATCGGCTTTGCATGCGCTGTGGAGGAATTGCGAGAGAGGAGATGTAAAAGTGAAAGAAAAGTGGAAACGAATCGTTTCAGGTGTCTTGTCAGTCTGTATGCTGGTGAGCATCTGCATGCCGACCGTCTTTGCAGAGACGATGGCAGGCATGGACGAACCGGCTGAGACCTATGTGATCGTTGAGCCGGAAGCGGTGACGCTTGAGGAATTGGAAGGCGAGCCGGTCGCAGCGGAGACCCCGAGCCTGGAGGTAACGGTTGACCCGACGGATGAGAGCGTGGATGCTTCGGTCGCAAACCGCCCGGAAGCGACCCCGGAAAACCCGGAGGTAGAGTGGGATCTGGAGATCAAGGACGACGCGGCGAAGGATCTGGGTGAGGAACAGGGAAAGGAAGAGATCATTGTCGATGCGGACGGCAGTGAGACCTATACCCCCAGCGAACCGGTCACGGACGAGGAAGACCGCGTGATCGAAGAAGGCGGCACGACTGAGGGCAAAGAAGAGATCAAGATCGAGGTCACTGAAAAGCCCAAGACCGACAAGGAGACCGAGGAAGGCGTAAAATCGGATGCCTTCCATGCCGGGAAGCCTGCAGAGGGCAGCGAGCCGGAAGGCGGAGACGAAACGGAGGAAACTCCGGATGAACCGGGCAATACCGGAAGCACGAAGTGGGATCTGACCAAGGACGATTTGCTCGATCTGGTCACAAAGCCCACTCTGCCCGAGGGCTATGACGAAGACGGCACCAAAACGGAAACCGGTGAGGACGGCACAACGACCGTCAAGAACTGGAAGATTGAGGACTATGAGTATACTGCGGATGGGGAGGCTGCGCCCTCCGGCTTTGGTTACAAGGTGACCGAGACCACCACCACCACGCAGGACGGCACGATCGAGCCGGATATGTCCGCAAAGCCTGAGGGCGCACAGGATGTCACCAGCCCGGACGGTAAGCGCGGCTACTGCTACACTGAGAGTACGACGGATGAAAACGGTGTGATCACCGAAACGACCTATACCGTTTACCCGGAGCAGGGTACTTATACCAAGACTACGACCACCACGACCACCACACTGAAATACGCTGAGCAGACCAAGGAAGGCGAGATCACGGTCAGCGATGTGAAGGTGACCGAGGGTGCAGGGCATGGCAGTTCGAGCGGACTCAAGGGGCCGGAGGTGGACCCGAATCTGGATCCGAGCAGCAGTACAGGCCCTGAACTTGGTGTGAACCCGTCAACGGGTCTGCGCGATTATTATGAGAGCTGGAATTCGGGCTTCAGTGATCTGGCGATCGGCAACAGCGACTTTGTATGGAATACCGGTAAAAAGGACGGAGAAATGGACGTCGGCACTTCGATCGGAAGTGTGTATGACATTGATGCTACCGATGCGGATGGGGATACGTTCTCTGGTTCGGCGAACCTGTACGTGGTAACCGATGCGACTGGTAAAAAGTTTTACGTTTATTGTGCTGACCACGGAACAAAATTGAACGCTTCTGGCTATAATATGGAAAACCTGCAGGAAAGCAAATACTTTGAAAGCGAAAAATGGTATGCGATCGAGGAGATCGCGGTCAATGGCTTCTGGGGCACAGAAAGCGGCACAGGCAGCCTGGCGGCGTTCAAAGAAATGCTGAAGAACAGCTCGGAATTCGAGGATGCTCTGAAAGAACTGCAAACGCAGGGAAAATATCAAGCGGAATTTGCAGAATACGATACGCTTGAAAAGCTGTTGAACGAGGTCAACGAAGGCATGGCGTTGGCGGCAACGCAGGCGGCGATTTGGAAGTACTCGAACTCGCAAACGAATACACCGACCAACAATCCGTTCACCAGTAAGAGCAACGGCGAGGATTGGTATGATACGGATCCTGTGCTGACAGACAAAGAGCAACTGCTCCTGAACGCGATCTATGATTGCCTGGTTCGAAAGGGCGGAACTGCTTCCACGGACAAAAAGACGGATTCTACCGACCTGATCGACGCGGAAGACATCACGAATGTTTCGGTCACGGTCAACAATAAACTCGACCAGAAGGACGATGACGGAAAGGATGTCTACGATACCGACCTGAGCTTCACGCTGAAGGTTCAGCCGGACCGTCTGAATTCGGAGGATCTGAAGGTCACGGTAACTCTGAGCAATGGCCGGACGTATGAATATCGTCTGGAAGGTGCAGCGAAAAGTGATGAAAAAGCCGCTGAGAAAACGACAGGAACGGACAATATCACTTACGTTCTGAAGGGGATCAAGATGCCGGACGGTACGAATGTTACCATCAACCTGTCTGGTACGCAGGATCTGGGCAAGAGCGCCTATCTGCTGACCGCAGCGGGCGGTTATGATAAGTCTCAGAGCTTTGTGGGTGTGTTTGAAGGCGAACGGAATGTTGACCTGAATGTTGCATTCAAATTCAACGCAGAACAGCCCGAAGCGACCATTACGACGGTCACGACCGAGCAGACGGTCGTGGAGCAGA
>CAZUDU010000043.1:4182-11922 GCA_964619455.1 uncultured Faecalibacterium sp. | reverse complement strand
TGCTGGCGGGCAAGCTCGGTCAGGATGGTCTCAAAGCGTGCCTTCTCCGGGCGCTGGAAGGTGACGGTCAGCCCGAACCGTGCCGAAAGGCTCATCAGCTCCTGACGGGTATCGGCTTCGTGGATATCGTCGCCTGTGCGGTCGGTCAGGGTCTCCTTGATGAGGTGGCGGCGGTTGGAGGTGGCATAGACGGCGATGTTCTGGGCACGTCCGCCCACGCTGCCCTCCAGAATGGCTTTCAGCGCGGCAAAGTTGTCGTCGTTGGCGGTAAAGCTCAGATCGTCGATGAACAGGATGAACTTGAGCGGGTTTGCCGCCAGCCGATCCATCAGGTCGGGGATCTGGTAGAGCTGGTTCTTCTTGACCTCGACCAGCCGCAGCCCCTCCGGTGCGAACTCGTTGGCGATCGCCTTGACCGCACTGGACTTGCCGGTGCCCGCATCGCCATAGAGCAGCACGTTGTTGGCGGGCATCCCGGCGAGGAGGGCGCGGGTGTTGGCAATGACCTTTTCGCGCTCGCGCTCGTAGCCCGGCAGCTCATCCAGCCGCTGGGGATCCGGGTACTTGACCGGCACGAGCTGACCGTTCTCTACCGTAAAGACATGATGTTTGGCGAACATGCCGTAGCCCTTTTTGCCCGCTTCCTGCATCCGCTGGGTGTAGGCGGCGGTCAGGTCGGGGGCGGCGGTCTCCCACCGGGGCAGGAAGGCGAGGGCATCCGTCAGCTGCGGATCCTCGGCAGCGCGCACCAGTTCATCCAGCGTCAGGGTGCACAGCTGCTGCAAAAAGGCAAGCTCCTGCGCCAGCGCGGCATCCAGGACCGGGGAGGTACTTCCGGTGGCGGCGCGGCGCACGCAGATGGTCTCGGTCTCCAGCACGGCGGCGGTCAGATAGCTGCCCCAGTTCGTGTCCTGCTCAAACAGCGCTGCTTCAAATTCGGCAGCAGCGGTGCAGGCGGCGGCAGTACAGGCGCCGGTGCTCAGGCAGTCGGTCAGCACGGCGAGCCTGCTTACCACAGGGTCTGCGAGCAGCGGACGGAAGATCACAAGCCCGTGCAGCCGGGAATTATATTCAGGCAATGTCATGGTTTCAGATCCCTTCTGTGCGATAGAAATAAAAAAGAGGTCGTTTGTCCGGGAAAAAGAGGTGGATCACGGACGCTCTTATGGGAAGTATACAGCGGTTTTTGGGCGGGCGCAAGTGTGTTTAAATTCCTTCATCTTTAGGGTGATTCAGATTACAAATTGTCGATTGACAACTGCCCGATTTATAGTATAATTTACCTAACAAACGCGTTGATGGGAAAAAGTACCACATGGAGAAACGCTGTGCAGAGAGCTGCCGGGAGCTGCAAGGCAGTCAGCGATCCTTGTGCGGAAGTCCTCCCGGAGCAGCCTGCCCAAGGGCAAACGCCTTGTAAGCAGAGCCGGCTGCAGCCGTTATCCTGCCGGACTTTGTTGGAAGTCCATGAGAGGGCGCGAATGCCGCGTCAACAAGAGTGGTACCGCAGAGAGCTTGGGGTGTTCAAGGTCTTTGTCTCTTGAGTTAGCAGGAGACAAGGGCTTTTTCTTTTCAACGCTCCTGCGCAAAAAGGTGCATTATAGAGGGGAACAGGAGAGACTCACCATGCAGATGAATGGTTCGCAGATCTTTGTCGAGGTTCTGTGTGAGCAGGGCGTGGACACCATTTTCGGGTATCCCGGCGGCTCGGTGCTGAACCTGTACGATGAGCTTTACAAGAATTCTGACCGCATCACCCATATCCTTACCGCGCACGAGCAGGGCGCATCCCATGCGGCGGACGGCTACGCCCGCGCTACGGGCCGCACCGGTGTCGTGCTGGCCACCAGCGGCCCGGGTGCGACCAATCTGGTCACCGGCATCGCGACCGCTTATATGGACTCGGTGCCCATGGTCGCCTTTACCGGCAACGTGGCAACGCCGGGCATCGGCAAGGACAGCTTTCAGGAAGCGTACATCGAGGGCATCACGATGCCCATTACCAAGCACAACTTCACGGTGCGCCGGGTCGAGGATCTGGCGGACACCATGCGTGCAGCGTTCCGCATCGCACAGAGCGGGCGCAAGGGGCCGGTGCTGGTGGATATCCCCAAGGACGTGACCGCGACCATCTGCGAGTACACCCCGGAAAAGCCGGAGAAGATCCGCACCGTGACCGCGTTCGATATGGAGCAGATCGTCGAGGCGGCCTATCTCATCAATAAGGCGAAGCGCCCGCTGGTCTACTTTGGCGGCGGCGTGCGCAGTGCATTGAGCTGCGAGCCGCTGCGGGAGCTGCTGAACAAGGCACAGATCCCGGCCACTTACACCCTGATGGCGGCAGGTGTCGTGCCCTACGGCGACCCGATGAATCTGGGCATGCTGGGTATGCACGGCTGCTACACCTCCAACCGGGCCGTTTCGGAGTGTGATGTGCTGATCGCGGTGGGGACCCGTTTTTCCGACCGCGTGGCGCTGAACCCCCGCACCTTTGCCAAAAACGCAAAGATCATCCAGATCGATATCGACCCCAGTGAGCTGGGCAAAAACGTGGAGATCGATCTTTCCATTACCGGAGATGCCGCCTATGTCCTGCGGGCGATGCTCCCTGAGATCGAGGAAAAGACCCATCCCGAATGGCTGGCAATGATCCGCGAGTGGCAGGCGCAGGATTACCACCCTGTTTCGGACGCGAGCCGCCTGATGCCGCATCAGGTCATCGGTGAGGTCTGCAGCCAGTGCGGGCCGGAAGCGGTCTATGTGACCGATGTAGGCCAGCACCAGATGTGGGCGGCGCAGTATCTGCGCCACACCAAGAGCCGCGGTTTCATCACCAGCGGTGGTCTGGGTACGATGGGCTTTGGCTACGGCGCAGCCATCGGCGCACAGATCGCACTGGGCAAGGAGCAGCGGGTGGTCATGTTCACCGGTGACGGCTCCTTCCACATGAACCTGAACGAGGCGTGCACCGCCGTCAGCTACGAGCTGCCGATCATCACGGTCATCTTCAACAACTCGGTGCTGGGCATGGTCCGCCAGTGGCAGACCACCTTCTACGACAAGCGCTACTCCCAGACCGACCCCCACCGCAAGACTGATTTCGTCAAGCTGGCAGAGGGCTTTGGGCTGAAAGGCTACCGCTGCACGAACCTTGCGGAGTTCCAGTCCGCATTTGCCGACGCGCTCCAGCAGAAGGGACCGACCTGGATCGAGTGCATCATTGATAAGGACGAAAAGGTCCTGCCGATGATCCCGGGCGGCGGCGATATCGACGACATCATCATGGAGTAAGGAGGGACACAAGCGATGGAATCCAAACGGCGTAGAGTCATCAGCCTGCTGGTGGACAACCAGAGCGGTGTTCTGGCACGCGTGTCCAGCCTGTTTTGCAGACGAGGCTTCAACATCGACAGCCTGACCGTTTCTGCGACCAACGATCCGGCGGTCAGCCGCATCACGGTCACCATCACCAGCAACGAGCGGGAGCTGCAGCAGCTCATCCTTCAGACCGAGCGTCTGGAGGTGACGCGGCAGGTGTTCGTGCTGGACGGCGACCGCGCACTGGAACGGGAGCTGCTGCTGCTCAAGGTGGAGGCGGATGTCCGCAACCGCGGCGAGCTGAGGGAGATCGCGAGCATTTACAAGGCAAAGATCATCGACCTGTCCCCGGACAGCATGGTGTTCGAGCTGATCGGCAGACCCGAAAAGCTGGATGCCTTCTTGAAGATGTTTGCGGACTACACCATTCTGGAGCAGTGCCGCACCGGTGTTACCGCACTGGAGCGCGGCGGGATGCACCAGCACATGCAAAGAACGGCGCAGCCGCTGCGGGCCGAATGACCCGAACCTTCTATAGCTTTTCCGCTCATTAACAGAGGGGCGAAAAATAGAACGTACTGAACGAAATCAAACAAACGAAAAAAGGAGACTACTATCATGGCGATCAAGAAATACTACGATTCCGATTGCAACCTCGGCGTGCTGGACGGCAAGACCGTTGCAGTCATCGGCTTTGGCAGCCAGGGTCACGCTCATTCCGAGAACCTGGCAGAGAGCGGCGTGAACGTCGTGGTCGGTCTGCGCAAGGGCTCTGCTCACTGGGAAAAGGCAGCCAAGTTCGCTGCTGCCCATGACAACTTCAAGGTCATGGAAGTGGAAGAAGCAGCCAAGGCCGGCGATGTCGTCATGATGCTGGTGCCCGATGAGCTGTGCGCAGACATCTACAACAAGCAGGTGGCTCCTTACATGACCGAGGGCAAGGCTCTGGCATTTGCTCACGGCTTCAATATCCACTTCAAGACCATCGTGGCTCCCAAGAATGTGGACGTTATCATGATCGCACCCAAGGGGCCCGGTCACACCGTCCGCAGCCAGTATGTGGAGGGTCACGGCGTGCCGTCCCTGATCTGCGTGGAGCAGGACTTCACCGGTAAGGCTAAGGACATCGCACTGGCATATGCTTCCGGCATCGGCGCAGGCCGTGCAGGCATCCTGCAGACTACCTTCAAGGAGGAGACCGAGACCGACCTGTTCGGCGAGCAGGCAGTGCTGTGCGGCGGCGTTTCCGAACTGATCCACGCAGGCTTCGATACTCTGGTCGAAGCGGGCTACGCACCTGAGATGGCATACTTTGAGACCTGCCACGAGATGAAGCTGATCGTTGACCTGATCAACGAGGGCGGCTTCTCCAAGATGCGTTACTCCATCTCCAACACCGCAGAGTACGGCGACTACCGCACCGGCAAGCGCCTGATCACCGAGGAGACCCGCAAGGAGATGAAGAAGGTCCTGACCGAGATCCAGGACGGCACCTTCGCTTCTGAGTTCCTCGCAGAGATGAGCGACAAGGGCGGCCGCAAGGTGCACTTCCTTGCAAAGCGCCGCATGGAAGCAGAGCTGCCCATCGAGAAGGTCGGCGCAGAGCTGCGCGGCATGATGAGCTGGCTGAAGAAGTAAGAAAGCTGGCTCGCCCTCTCCGTCTGCTAACGCAGACACCTCTCCCAAAGGGAGAGGCAAGAGTGAAGGCGATGATCCTCAAAAACAGAGAATTCAGTGTCGGATCGGGCGCGGAAAGCCCGGTCCGGCGCTTTTGGCGAAAAGGAGCTTTGCCATGAGAAGTGATAATGTCACCAAAGGTTCGGAGCGTGCACCGAACCGCAGTTTGTTTTACGCACTGGGTTACACCCCGGAAGAGCTGGAGCGCCCGCTGATCGGTGTCGTTTCTGCCCACAGCGAGATCGTACCTGGTCACATGAATCTGGATAAGGTCGCAGAGGCGGTCAAGGCGGGCATCCAGATGGCGGGCGGCACCCCCATCCTGATCCCTGCCATCGGCGTATGCGACGGCATTGCTATGGGTCATGTGGGCATGAAATACAGCCTTGCCTCCCGTGAGCTGATCTGCGACAGCGTGGAGACCATGCTGATGGCGCATCAGCTGGACGGCCTGGTGCTGGTGCCCAACTGCGACAAGATCGTGCCCGGCATGGTCATGGCGGCAGTGCGCATGGATGTTCCGGCTGTGGTCTGCTCCGGCGGCCCCATGCTGGCGGGCACCTACGGCGGCGAGGAAGTCAGCCTGTCCAAGATGTTCGAGGCGGTCGGTGCCTATAAGGCGGGCATGATCTCGGACGAACAGCTGGAGGACTGCACCTGCAACTGCTGCCCCAGCTGCGGCAGCTGCTCCGGCATGTACACTGCTAACAGCATGAACTGCCTGTGCGAGGCCATCGGCATCGCGCTGCCGGGCAACGGCACCATCCCGGCAGTGTATTCCAAGCGCCTGCAGCTTGCAAAGCACTCCGGCATGGCGATCATGGAGCTGGTGCGCAAGGGCATCACCGCACGCCAGATCATCAACGAGCGCTCCATCCGCAATGCACTGACCTGTGATATGGCGCTGGGCTGCTCCACCAACACGGTGCTGCACCTGCTCGCCATTGCGTATGAGGCGGGTGTGCCCATCGACCTGAAGCTCTTCAACGAGATCAGCGCCAAGACCCCGAACCTGTGCCATCTGGCACCGGCAGGCCCCACCCACATGCCGGATCTGTACGCCGCAGGCGGTATCCCCGCCGTGCAGGCAGAGCTGGCCAAGAAGGGTCTGCTCGACCTCGAGGTTCCCACGGTCACCGGCAAGACGCTGGGTGAGAACATCAAGGGCGCACATATCCTGAACGATAAGGCCATCCGTCCCATCGAGAACCCCTACTCCGAGACCGGCGGCTTGCAGATCCTGTGGGGCAACATCGCCCCGGACGGCTGCGTGGTCAAGCGCAGTGCCGTTGCTCCGGAGATGCAGCAGCACGCAGGCCCCGCCCGTGTGTTCAACAGCGAGGACGATGCCATTGCTGCCATCTATGCGGGCAAGATCGTTCCGGGCGATGTGGTGGTCATCCGCTACGAAGGTCCCAAGGGCGGCCCCGGTATGCGTGAGATGCTCAACCCCACCTCTGCACTGGCCGGCATGAAGCTGGATACCACGGTGGCGCTGATCACCGACGGCCGTTTCTCGGGCGCATCCCGCGGCGCTGCCATCGGCCATGTCAGCCCGGAGGCTGCCGCAGGCGGCCCCATCGGCCTGATCGAAGAGGGCGATACCATCACCATCGATATCCCGAACGCCAGCATCACGCTGGAGGTCTCGGATGAGGTGCTGGCAGAGCGCAAGGCAAAGTATGTTGCGCCGGAGCCGAACATCAAGACCGGCTGGCTGAGCCGTTATGCACGCATGGTCACCAGTGCAAATCTGGGTGCTGTGCTGAAGTAAACGAAAAAGAGACAGATGATCGATGGGATCATCTGTCTCTTTTTTTGTGCGCGTGCGCTCTGTCTTGCCATTTCACGGCAAGAACCTTCCGGAAGTGCCCTTGACGTGAAAACTCAGCCGAACAGCTGCTTTTGATTGTGGCTGTAAACCGAAAGCACCAGCCCGACACAGATATACAGCATCAGCACTGAGCTGCCGCCCGCTGAATAGAAGGGCAGGGTAACGCCGATGACCGGCAGCACCCGCAGGTTCATGCCGACATTGACCGCGATCTGTGCCAGCAGAGCGCCGCCGATGCCGGCGCAGATGTAGCAGCCCAGCAGATCCTCGCTGCGTGCACCGATGGCAAAGGTCTTGATGACGAGGATGAACAGCACCCCCAGCACCACGCAGCAGCCCACAAAGCCTGCCGCGTTGCCGATCCAGCTCAGGATAAAGTCATTGTGGGCGTTGGGCACGCTGTAATAGGTACCGTCGAACAGGCCGTTGCCGAAGATGCCGCCCGAACCGAGCGCGATCTCGCCGCGCTGCTGCTGGTAGATGATGTTCTTCCACACGGTCTCGCTGGGGGCCCAGCCGGTCGCGTTCTCCGGGTCGATGACTGCAAGGATGCGGTACCACTGGTAGCCCTTACCGATCGTATCGCTGAAAAAGGCGAACACCACCCCCAGCGCAGCGGCAAGCGCACCCACTGCGGAAAGGATATACTTCCAGCTCAGCCCGGCGGAGAACATCATGCAGCAGGCAATGATGCAGTAGATGATGGCGGTGCCGTCATCGCCCTGCACGTGGATGATCGCAACAGGGACCAGAAGATGCAGCAGAAGCTTTGCCAGCTCTTTTGGCTCGTTGATGCGGCTGCGCACGTTGTTCAGGTGCATGGCAAAGGTCAGGATGAAGCTGATCTTGGCAAGCTCGGTGGGCTGGAAGGTAAAGCCGCCCAGCTTGTACCAGGAATAGTTGTCGGTATC
>CAZUDU010000043.1:0-4082 GCA_964619455.1 uncultured Faecalibacterium sp. | reverse complement strand
GCCATGCCGCTGCTGAACAGGCAAAGCAGCAGGTAGACCTTATCGGTCCGTTTCCAATATTGTCGAATGCTTTCCAAAATAACACCTCTCAAAACGCCCGGAACGCGGCTTTTCCGCCTTGGGCGATATTACTCCAGTATAGTCTTATTATACTGTGTCTTGGGCGGCAATGCAATCACCTGTCTGTGACGGCTTTGTTAAATCTAACGTAGATGCTTGACAAAATGGAGCTGAAAACCTACAATGATGGGAAAGACAGCGAGACCCTGTACAGAAAGGATGGGGTGGGACTGTCCATTGAGAATAGAGGGAACTATATGGGGAATATCAAGAACCGCCGTCTGCTGTCGATGCTGTGTGCACTGGCGCTGGCGGTAAGTGTATGTGTTCCGGTCTCGGCTGCAGCCGAGGAGACGGAACCCGTGCAGACACTGACGGCCTCCGAGGCGCGGGAGATGCAGCAGACCGATGCTGCGGTGACCGCACTGACCGACAGTGATGCGTATACCGCAATGTCGCGGGAAGAACGCATTGACGCTGCACTGGATCAGCTTGACATGCTGGCACAGCGCAAGCTCATCCAGAACGGCTCGGTCTATCTGGATGAAGAGAACGGCATGGTGAGCTTTGCGTACAGCTGCGGCGTGCTGGGCGGCATCCTGCTGGAAACGCCGGACCAGCCGGATGAGGAAGAGCCGCTGGGCGAGCAGGAACTCGCGCAGCAGCTCGAAGAAGCACTGGAGGCAGCACAGCTCGATGAGGAGAACCTTACAAAAGCAAGCGCTGCGATCTACTATGCGTTCGATGACCCGGCTGACAGCTCACGTTACCCGTACTATAAGTATATGCAGACCTACTGGAAAACGCGTGGTCTGGACACAAAGCTCAATACGCAGGTGACGGTCTCCTCGCTGCGCAAGCTGGCCGACAGTGACCTGAACATCCTGAGTGCACATGGTGCGTACTATACTTACCAGTACGGCTGGCTGTGGAAGCGACACGAGACCGAACCGGTGATCCTGCTGCTGGAGAAATCGGACTTCTGGAACGATCTGCGTTACGGCTTTGATCTGCTGAACCACCGCATCATCAAGATCAACGGGATGTATGCGGTCACGCCGGACTTCTTTGAGGCGGCGTACCGCTCTGGGCAGCTGGAGGACGTCATCGTGATCTCGGAGACCTGCGAGTTCTACGGCAAGGATCATGCGTTCGATGCATCCATTGCGGAGGCGCTGTTGGATGCGGGCGCCAGTGCAGTCGTGGGCTATGTGAACAATGTCTACACGATCTACTCCCGCAGCATGCTCTGGTCGATGGTCAATGACCTGATCGAAGGGGAGACAGTGCAGCAGGCGGTAGAGAACGCACAGGCGCGTTACGGTGAGGACGATCTGGTGTGGTACCACTCGCAGGGCGGCAAGCGCCCCCATGCGGCGGCGTCCTATCCGGTGCTGAGCGGGCAGGCGGATGCGACCCTGAAGCTCCGGCGCAGGGGCTGGTGGCCGCTGGCGGCATAAATCTGCACCGGGCGTTGCACTTTTGCAGAAAATATACTATACTAAGGGATGGCAGAGCGCAAACAAGGCTTTGACATCCCTTTTTCAGAACACGATGAGGTGGCATTCATGTCGGAATACATTACACATTCCCGCGCAGAGACGGTGGCGCTGGGCAAACGCATGGCAGCCGTGCTGCAGCCGGGAGCACTGATCGCTTTTACCGGCGGTCTGGGCGCGGGCAAGACCGCCTTTTGCGAGGGGCTTGCCGAGGGCCTTGGCTGCACCGATCCGGTCAGCAGCCCGACCTTTGCCATTGTGAACTATTACCGCGGGCCGCGCCCGCTGGCGCATTTTGACCTGTACCGCATCTCGACCGAGAACGATCTGTGTGCGGCAGGCTTTTACGATTATCTGGACGAGGGCGCGGTGGTCGCAGCTGAGTGGAGCGAGAACTTCGCGGAGCTGCTTGCGCTGGAGGATCCCATCCATGTCGAGATCCAGCGGCTGGACGACACCACCCGCCGCATCATCATCGAGGGGGTAGAGGTATGAACATTTTAGCCGTGGATACCGCAGGCAAGACCGCAGGCGTTGCCCTGATGCAGGACGACCGGCTGCTGTACGAGTGCTATCTGGACGCGGGGATGACCCACAGCGAGACCATCATGCCTCTGATCGATACCTGCCTCAAGCTGTGCGGCAAGAGCTGCGCAGACATCGACCTGTATGCGGTCAACGCAGGCCCCGGCAGCTTTACCGGGCTGCGCATCGGTCTGGCGGCGGTCAAGGGGCTTGCCTTCCCGCGGGAAACGCTGTGCGCTCCGGTCTCAACGCTGGAAGCGCTTGCTGCTGCGCACACCGGCGAGGGAACGGTGCTGTGCGCTTTGGATGCCCGCCGTGCGCAGGTGTACAGTGCGGCGTTCGATCTGGCAACACACAGCCGTTTGCTGGAGGATGATGCCCGCGCCGTGACCGAACTTGCACAATTTGTAGAAAATTGCAAAAAGCCCCTGTTTTTTGTTGGTGACGGTGCGGCTATGTGTTATAATAAATACAGCGATGTACCGGGCGTGGTGCAAACGCCGCCCGCACTGCGCAATGGCAGAGCTGCTGCCGTGGCGCTGGTGGCAAAGCAGATGGCACAGCAGGGCAAGGCCGTCCTGCCGGAAGCACTTTTGCCGGATTATCACCGCCTGAGCCAGGCAGAACGGGAGCGCGCTGAGCGCCTTGCCGCCGAAGCTGCCAACAAACCAGAGGAGCTGTAACGCAACAGGGAAAGGAACACTACTATGGCAAAACCCATTGCACTTGCCGCCGATCACGGCGGGTTTGAACTGAAGGAAGCTGTCAAGGCACATCTGGACGAGCTGGGGGTCGAGTACATCGACTTTGGCACCCACAGCAATGCCAGCGTGGATTACCCCGATATGGCGCTGCCTGCCTGCGACGCAGTCGTGAGCGGCCAGTGCAGCAAGGCACTGCTGTTCTGCGGCACCGGTGTGGGCATCAGTATGGCTGCCAACAAGGTCAAGGGCATCCGTGCCTGCTGCTGCTCGGACAGCTTCAGCTGCGAGTATACCCGCCGCCACAACGATGCCAATGCCCTGTGCATGGGCGGCCGTGTTGTGGGCGCTGGTCTGGCCTGCCAGCTGGTAGATCTGTTCCTCAACACCGAATTTGAGGGCGGCCGCCATGAAAAGCGCATCGAAAAGCTGATGGCGATCGAGAACCGGTAAGCTCTGGGAGCTTCCGGTAAAAAATTTTGCCCATTTTTAAAGTTTCCAAAGTTTCCCAAAACTGTAGATAAACAAAATACAAGGAGCGTGTTGTTATGAAACCCATGATCGTTGAACATCCCCTGATCCAGCACAAGATCAGCCTGCTGCGCAATAAGCAGACCGGCACCAAGGAGTTCCGTGACCTCGTCAGCGAGATCGCGACCCTGCTGTGCTATGAAGCGACCCGTGATCTGCCTACGGAGGAGGTCGAGATCGAGACTCCCATCACCGTGGCAAAGACCAAGGTCCTGGCAGGTCGTAAGCTGGCGCTGGTTCCCATCCTGCGCGCAGGCATGGGTATGCTGGACGGCATGCTGACCCTGCTGCCCGCTGCTAAGGTCGGCTTCATCGGTCTGTACCGTGACGAAGAGACCCTGCAGCCGGTGGAGTACTTCTGCAAGCTGCCCACCGATATTGCAGAGCGTGATGTTCTGGTTCTGGATCCCATGCTGGCGACCGGCGGCAGCGCCATCGATGCCATCACCCAGATCAAGAAGCACGGCGCAAAGCGCGTCAAGTTCATCGGTCTGCTGGGCGCACCGGAAGGCGTGAACGCTCTGCACGAGGCACATCCCGATGTCGATATCTATCTGGGCGCACTGGACGAGCGCCTGAACGAGAACGGCTACATCGTTCCCGGTCTGGGCGACGCTGGCGACCGTATCTACGGCACCAAGTAATTTCCCCTTACAAAACCAAAAGAGGACAGCAGAAATGCTGTCCTCTTTTTTTGATGTTGATGAAAGATCAGATCTCGGCAAGGATGGCATCGCCCATTGCGGTGCAGCCAAGGCAGGTGCAG
>CAZUDU010000042.1:0-12131 GCA_964619455.1 uncultured Faecalibacterium sp. | reverse complement strand
GTAGCGGGGCTCGTTCAGCTCCTTGATGCAGGTCAGCAGGCAGGGAGTCTGCACCTTGACCATCATGTAGCCGTCCTCCAGCATACGCTTCACGGTCAGGCTGTTGCCATCCTTCTGGATGTCTGCAACGTAAGTGACCTGAGGCAGATGCAGCTTTTCAGCGATCTGGGGGCCGACCTGTGCGGTGTCGCCGTCGATCGCCTGACGGCCGCAGAACACAACGTCCTCGGGGCCAACACCGATCTTGTTGACTGCAGCAGCCAGGATCTGGCTGGTTGCGAAGGTATCGGAACCACCGAACTCACGGCCGGAGACCAGAACAGCCTTGTCCGCACCGCGAGCCAGCAGCTCACGCAGCATGCCCTCTGCAGGAGCGGGGCCCATGGTAACGACAACGACTTCGCAGCCGGTCGCATCCTTCAGCTTCAGAGCAGCCTCCAGAGCGTTCAGGTCATCGGGGTTGGTGATGGTAGCCATCGAAGCACGATCCAGCGTGCCGTCTGCCTTGACAGCGACCTTGCCGGAGGTATCAGGAACCTGCTTTACACAAACGATTGCTTTCATTGTAACTCTTGCCTCCCTTACTTCAGCAGTGCGCCGGAAATGACCATCATCTGCACTTCGCTGGTGCCCTCGTAGATCTCAGTGATCTTGGCATCGCGCATCATGCGCTCAATGGGGTAGTCACGGGTGTAGCCGTAGCCGCCAAACAGCTGCAGGCAGCGGCGGGTAACATCACTTGCAGTACGGGAAGCGATCAGCTTTGCCTGAGCAGCATCCACACTGTAACGGACCTTCTGGCCGTCCATTGCCTGCTGCTTCTTCATGGCAGCGGCATAGACCAGATACTTGGCAGCTTCCACACGGGCCTTCATCTCAGCCAGCTCGAACTGAGTGTTCTGGAAAGCAGCGATCGGGCGGCCGAACTGCTTGCGCTCCTTGACGTAAGCAATGGTCTCCTCCAGAGCGCCCTCAGCGATGCCCAGAGCCTGAGAAGCGATGCCGATACGGCCGCCGTCCAGCGTTGCCATTGCCAGCTGGAAGCCCTTGCCGCGCACGCCCAGCATACGATCCTTCGGGATACGGCAGTCCTCAAAGATCAGCTCACAGGTGGAAGAACCACGGATACCCATCTTGTCCTCAGCCTTGCCGACCGAGAAGCCGGGGTCGGTGCGTTCCACGATGAAGGCAGAGCACAGCTTGGTGGAGCGACCCTTCTTATCCAGAACATGGTCGGTGACAGCAATGACGATGAACACATCTGCAAAGCCAGCGTTGGTGATGAAGATCTTGGAGCCATTCAGCACCCAGCAATCATCCTCTTCCTTCGCAATGGTCTGCTGACCCTGTGCATCGGTACCAGCGCCCGGCTCGGTCAGGCCGAAAGCGCCCAGCCACTCGCCGCTGCACAGCTTGGGCAGGTACTTTGCCTTCTGCTCAGGGGTGCCGTTCTCATAGATCGGAGCAGCGCACAGGCTGGTGTGAGCAGACAGGATGACACCGGTGGTGCCGCAGACCTTGCTCATCTCCTCAACTGCCATGACGTAGGACAGCACATCGCCGCCTGCACCGCCCACAGAAGTGGGGAAATAGATGCCCATCATGCCCAGCTTGCCCATCTTCTCGACGGTCTCTTTGGGGAAGTACTCTTCCGCGTCAACCTTCTTTGCCAGAGGCTTGACTTCGTTTTCAGCAAACTCGCGGTACATCTTCTGCACCATCTGCTGCTGCTTGGACAAAGTAAAATCCATCGCTATATCCTCCTAACGAGTTTTCATCAGACCGGAACCGGGGCTTCTTCCCCATCCGGTGCAAATAAATCCTCCCGACCGCTTTCCCAACGGCCGGGAGAGACTTTAACAAAAATTACAGCTCATCGACCGGGGTCTTGGTACGGTCAGCGTTGTAGACATAGAAGCCCTTGCCGCTCTTGCAGCCCAGGTTGCCGCCACGGACCATCTTGCGGATCAGCGGGCAAGCACGATACTTGCTGTCGCCGGTCTCCTTGTACAGAACGTCCATGATGGCCAGGCAGATGTCCAGACCGATAAAGTCGCCCAGCTCCAGGGGTCCCATGGGGTGGTTTGCACCCAGCTTCATTGCGGTATCGATGCCGGCAATGTTGGAAACGCCTTCCATCTTGATGAAAGCAGCTTCGTTGATCATGGGGATCAGGATGCGGTTGACAACAAAGCCAGCAGCCTCGTTGACCTGAACCGGCTGCTTGCCGATGGCAACAGAGATCTCCTTGATGGTCTCAACAGTCTCTGCGGGAGTGTTGCAGCCAGCGATGACCTCGATCAGCTTCATGCGGTCAGCGGGGTTGAAGAAGTGCATGCCGATCATGGGGCGGTTCAGGCCCTTGCCGATCTCGGTGATGGACAGAGAAGAGGTGTTGGAAGCGAAGATGCACTCCGGCTTGCAGATCTTGTCCAGCTCTGCGAAGGTGGTCTTCTTGACGCCCATATCCTCGAATGCAGCCTCAACGATCAGATCGCAGTCAGCGCACAGATCTTCCTTCAGGCCCGGAGTGATGGCAGCAACGATCGCATCTGCCTTCTCCTGCGTCATCTTGCCCTTAGCGACCAGCTTGTCGTAGCCGCCCTTGATCTTCTTCAGACCGTTCTCTGCCCACTCCTGCTTGATGTCGCACAGAGCAACCGTGTTGCCCTCAACCTGAGCAAATGCCTTTGCGATGCCCTGGCCCATAGTGCCAGCGCCGATAACACCGATCTTCATAGGAAATCTCTCCTTTTAATCAATCATTCAATCATGACCCTGCCGCCGCCTTCCGCTCTGGAAAGCGGCACCATGCAGGGGTTGTAAGCAAATCAATTGTTAGTGAACACTGCCTTAGGCTTCGGTTTCTCACGGGACAGGAAGCAAGCCATACCCTCCTGCTGATCGTGGGTCTCGAAGCAGTCGCCGAACAGCTTCTCCTCGACCTCAACTGCCTTCTCGATAGGCAGGCTGATACCGTCGTTCATCGCCTTCTTGCAATTGCGCACAGCGATGGGAGCGTTCTTTGCGATCTTGCCAGCCAGCTTCAGGACGTTCTCCATCAGCTCAGCCTGCGGATACACCGCGTTGACCAGGCCAATGCGCAGTGCCTCGTCTGCCTTGATGTTCAGTGCAGAGTAGACCAGCTGCTTTGCCATGCCCATGCCGACCAGACGAGCCAGACGCTGAGTGCCGCCGAAGCCCGGGGTGATGCCCAGACCAACTTCCGGCTGGCCGAACACTGCGTTGTCAGAGCAGATGCGGATGTCGCAGCTCATTGCCAGCTCATTGCCGCCGCCCAGTGCAAAGCCGTTGACGGCTGCGATGACGGGGATGGGGAAGCTCTCGATCATCAGGAACACATCATTGCCCAGCTTGCCGAAGGCTTCGCCCTCTGCCTTGGTCATAGTGCTCATGGAGCCGATGTCTGCGCCTGCAACGAAGCTCTTATCGCCTTCGCCGGTCAGAACGATGCAGCGGATGGTCTCCTGATCAACTGCCTCAAATGCAGCCTTCAGGTCTGCCAGAACCTCAGGGTTCAGCGCGTTCAGTGCCTTGGGACGGTCGATGGTAATGATCTCAACAGCGCCCTGCACCTCGGTTTTTACAAAAGCCATTGTGAAAAACCTCCGTTTCAGTTTTTCCTTTTTAAAAACAGTTCCGGGCAAGGACAGTCTCCTCTGCCCGGCTCTGCTTAGTTGTCATGTTATCGGGGTTTCCGATCAGTCCATCTCAACGATGGTAGCGCAGCCCATGCCGCCGCCGATGCACAGGGTAGCCAGACCCTTCTTAGCACCGCGGTGCTTCATTGCGTACAGCAGGGTGACCAGGATACGAGCGCCGGAAGCGCCGACCGGGTGGCCCAGAGCGATCGCGCCGCCGTTGACGTTGACCTTGCTCATGTCGAACTTCAGGTCGCGGGCAACTGCGATGGACTGTGCAGCGAATGCCTCGTTTGCCTCGATCAGGTCCATATCCTCAACAGTCAGGCCAGTCTTCTTCATGACCTTGTTGGTTGCAGCGATGGGGCCGACACCCATGATGGAGGGGTCAACACCGCCCAGAGCACCGCCGACCCAAGTAGCCATCGGGGTGATGCCCAGCTCTTTTGCCTTCTCCTCGCTCATGATGACCAGAGCAGCAGCGCCGTCATTGATGGCAGAAGAGTTGCCGGCGGTCACGATGCCGTCCTTCTTGAAAGCGGGCTTCAGCTTTGCCAGACCCTCAGCGGTGGTGCCAGCACGGGGACCCTCGTCGGTATCGAACACGATCTCGCCCTTCTTGTTCTTGATCACAACGGGAACGATCTCATCCTTGAATGCGCCGTCAGCGATAGCCGCAGCAGCCTTCTGCTGGCTGTTTGCTGCAAACTCGTCCAGCTCCTCGCGGGTGATGCCCCACTGCTCGCAGACGTTCTCAGCGGTGATGCCCATGTGGACGTCATTGCCGCAAGCATCCCACAGTGCGTCGTTGACCATGGTATCGACGATCTCGCCCTTGCCCATACGGTAGCCGTAACGAGCCTTGGGCAGTGCGAAGGGAGCCAGGTCCATGTTCTCCATGCCGCCTGCGACGACGATATCAGCATCGCCAGCCTCGATCATCTGAGCAGCCATGTTGACACAGTTCAGACCGGAGCCGCAGACCACGTTGACAGTGACAGCCGGGGTCTCGATGGGCAGGCCAGCCTTCAGGGAAGCCTGACGAGCAACGTTCTGGCCCAGACCAGCCTGAATGACGCAGCCCATGTAAACATGATCGACCTGCTCAGGGGTGATGCCTGCGCGCTTGACTGCCTCCTTGATGACGATGGAGCCCAGCTCTGCAGCGGGAACGTTTGCCAGAGTACCGCCGAACTTGCCAATTGCAGTACGGCATGCAGAAGCGATAACGATCTTTTTCATGTGAATAGCCTCCTGAATTATCTATGTGTGTATTTTTGTAAAACGATTTAAATCAAAATGCCTTGCGGCAGTTTTGCAAAGGAATGGATCAAAGAGCTCCGCTCTGGCGCATCTGCTCGTATTTCTCGTTGACCGCCTTTTCTACGTTGGGGGTCACGAACTTGCTGATGTCACTGCCGTAGCGGGCA
Organism: uncultured Faecalibacterium sp.; assembly: GCA_964619455.1. Classification (GTDB taxonomy): domain Bacteria; phylum Bacillota; class Clostridia; order Oscillospirales; family Ruminococcaceae; genus Faecalibacterium. The sequence continues at coordinate 7,039 of CAZUDU010000042.1, read as the reverse complement.
GCCTCCTTGACGATGGTGGAGGAAAGGTAGCTCCACTTGATGCTGGTAGCAAGGAACATCGTCTCGATGCCGGGCATCAATGCGTGATTGGTCTGTGCGATCTGGATCTCATTTTCAAAATCCGTGACCGCCCGCAGCCCCCGCACCATGACCGATGCATGCTTTTTCTTAGCGAAGTCCACGGTCAGGCCGTCAAAGCTTTCCACCGTGACATTCGGAATACCTTTGCAGCATTCCTTCAGCATCTCTACCCGTTCCTCAATGGTAAAGAGCGGATGCTTTGCGCTGTTGATCAGCACCGCCACGATCAGGTGGTCATTGATCTTCGCCGCACGCTTGATGATGTCGAGATGTCCCTTCGTGACCGGATCGAACGATCCGGGATAAACTGCAATTGCCATCGTTTGAGTCCTCCTTGAGCGCTTGTGGAAAAGCGCATTTGTTGGTTCTGTCATGATAGCACTTTCCAGTCTTATTCGCAAGCCGTGCACCCGGTTGTACGTTCTTCCGTCTATTTTTACGGTGACGTTCCTCCCGGCTGCGCTCTGTGCCTGCCGTGATTATAGTAAACCACATCGTGAAAACTTTATCAAGTACTTTGTCAAAAATTTCTCAAGTTTGTCAGCCAAACAATTTTAAAGAATCTTTGCTAATTTTAGTGAAGATGACAGACACGCTTTTTTTGAACCACTTTTCGTCGAAAAGCTATTGATTCCGCACTTTGTTAATGTTATAACTAAGTCAGATCTTTTGTTTCCGCGGGTCTTGTCTGCCCGGGGTCACAGCACATCCAGTCCTTACCTTTAAAGGTCAGGAGCTGCAAAGTTTACAAATCTTTTATGCTTTTTAAGAGAGGATGTTTTATAATGAGTTATCAGGAACTGTACGCACAAAAACGTATGACTGCTGCCCAGGCGGCCGCTCTGGTCCAAAGCAACAGCTGGGTGGACTACGGCTGGGCGGTCAACACACCGGTCGCAGTCGATGCAGAGCTGGCAAAGCGCCTGCCCCAGCTGGAGAACGTCAACTTCCGCGGCGGCATCCTGATGTGGGTGCCGGAGATCTTCCAGATCGACGACCCCGCCGCACACATGACCTGGAACAGCTGGCACATGGGCGGCATCGAGCGCAAAGCGATCGCACAGGGCTTCTCCTTCTATGCGCCCATCCGCTACTCTGAGCTGCCCCGCTACTACCGCGAAAGCCCGGACGAGCTGGACGTTGCTGTATTTCAGGTAACGCCGATGGATGAGCACGGCTACTTCAACTTCGGCCCCTGCGCTTCCCATCTGGGCGCTGTGTGTGAAAAGGCCAAGAAGATCGTGGTCGAAGTCAACACCAATATGCCCCGTTGCCTTGGCGGCATGGAGAACTGCGTGCACATCTCGCAGGTCACCGGCATCGTGGAAGGCAGCAACCCGCCCATTGGTCAGATGGCCGCTCCCGGTGCTGCAACTGAGATCGATATGAAGGTCGCAAATCTCGTTGTGCCCCAGATCCCCAATGGCGCCTGCCTGCAGCTGGGCATCGGCGGCATGCCCAACGCCATCGGCGGCCTGATCGCGCAGAGCGACCTGAAAGACCTTGGCGTGCATACTGAAATGTATGTAGACGCCTTTGTGGATATCGCCAAGGCTGGCAAGATCAACGGCAGCCGCAAGCAGCTGGACAAGGGCCGTCAGGTGTACGCGTTCGGTGCAGGCACCCAGAAGATGTACGATTTCCTGAACGATAACCCGGAGTGCATGTCCGCCCCCGTGGACTACACCAACGACATCCGCAGCATTGCCGCGCTGGACAACTTCATCTCCATCAACAATGCTGTGGATATCGATCTGTTCGGTCAGGTCAACGCCGAAAGCGCCGGTGTCAAGCACATTTCGGGCGCCGGCGGCCAGCTGGACTTCGTGCTCGGCGCATACCTCTCCAAGGGCGGCAAGAGCTTCATCTGCCTGTCTTCTACCTTTATGAATAAAAAGACCGGCAAGCTGGAGAGCCGTATCCGCCCCACACTGGAGACCGGCAGCATCGTCACTGATACCCGCGCAAACATCCACTACCTGTGCACTGAGTACGGTTGTGTAAACCTGAAAGGCCTGACCACATGGGAGAAGGCAGAAGCTCTCATCAAGGTCGCCCACCCCGATTTCCGCGAGGAGCTGATCGCCGAAGCTGAAAAGCTGCACATCTGGCGCAGAAGCAACAAAATTTAACAAGTGCTGCGGGTCTCCTGCCGCCCGCAGCAGGAATGGAGACCATTTTCTATGATGGACAAAAAACCGCACATCAAACCTTATGTCTACGCCATGTTGGCGGGCTTTGGTGCGATCACCCTGAGCATCGCGTTCTTCTTTTTCCTCTATCGGTTCGACAGCCTTGGCTCGGCCATCTCGACCCTGACTGATATCCTGATGCCCTTTATCTACGGCGGTGTGATCGCCTACCTGCTCAAGCCGGTGTGCAACATCGTTGAAGATTTTCTGCGGCGGTTCATCCCGGAAAAATACAAAGGTCTGATCAGTGCACTGTCCATCATTGCAACACTGCTGTTCGGGCTGCTCATCATCTACGCGCTGGTCATGATGATCGTGCCCCAGCTGATCACAAGCATCACTTCGCTGTACTACACCATGCAGCAAAAGCTGCCCCAGTTCGTGGCATGGGTCAATGATCAGTCAGTGCTTGTGAACAACGAGCTTCTCATGGAAACAGTCAATAAGACTTATCAGGCGATCACCGTGGATCTGGACAAGTGGGTCAAGAGCACCCTGATCCCCTCTATGCAGAGCATCGTCAGCGGCGTGGGCATCGGCGTTCTGAGTCTTGTCACCGTGCTGAAGAACCTGCTCATCGGTGTGATCGTTGCCATCTACCTGCTGGCAAGCCGTAAGCGCTTTGCAAAGCAGGGTGAGCTGATCATTTACAGCATCTTCAAGCCCCGCTGGGCGAACCTCATCATCGACGAGCTGAAGTATGCCGACAAGACCTTTGGCGGCTTCATCAACGGCAAGATCGTGGACTCTGCCATCATCGGCGTGCTGTGCTATATCTGCTGCCTGATTTTCAAGTTCCCCTCTGCACTGCTGGTCTCGGTGATCGTCGGCGTGACCAACGTGATCCCCTTCTTCGGCCCGTTCATCGGCGCGATCCCCTCTGCGCTGCTGATCCTCATTCAGGATCCCATCAAGGCGATCTGGTTCCTGCTCTTCGTGCTGGTTCTCCAGCAGCTGGACGGCAATGTGATCGGCCCCGCCATTCTGGGCGACAGCACCGGCCTTTCCAGCTTCTGGGTCCTGTTCTCCATCCTGCTGTTCGGCGGCATGTGGGGCTTTGTGGGCATGATCATCGGCGTGCCGCTCTGGGCAGTCATCTATGACATCGTCAGGAAGCTGGTCTTCCACGGGCTGCGCCGCAACAACGAGCTGGACAAGCTGGAAAGCTACCACGACCAGTTCGGCGACCCGGAGGATCCTTCCCCCGCAGCTCCTGCACAGCCGGACTCCCCCGCGCAGAATTAAACATTCCAACGCCCCTGCATCCCGATCCGATGCAGGGGCGTTTCTTGTATATCGAAAAAGCCATGATGATTTTTTTCATCATAGCTCATGAAATGATCAAGAATTTGCCGGTTTCAGGAACGCCTGCGTTTCCGCACTGAACTTTGCCAGTGCACGGTTCAGCTCGCCGTGGGGCACGACATCCAACCGCTGTGCCAGCTCCTCCGGGTCGGTCTTCATATCCCCGCGGAGCTGCTCCAGCGCGGTTCCTGCTCTGTTTGCAAGCCGGCTTAGTGTGGTTTTTCAAAAATTTACAGTTCCTCCGCGCCCATTTCCAAAAAAATCCGCAAAACTCTTGATTTTATCCCGGCAGACGCTTAGAATGGTCTCGTGCAGTACGATTCACTCTTTTAAATTGAAAGTGGGAGGGTATTGAAATGATGGATACCATTGGCTTTCTGGGCTGCGGCAGCATGGGCGGTGCGATCGCCCGTGCCGTGTGTAAGGCAGCCGATCCGCAAACGGTCTTTCTGGCAAACCGTACCCCGTCAAAAGCACAGGCACTTGCAGAGGAACTTGGCTGCAAGACTGCCACAAATGAAGCCGTTGCTTCCGAGTGCGAGCTGATCTTTCTTGCGGTCAAGCCGCAGATGATGCAGGCTCTGCTGGAGCCGCTGCGCTTCACCCTTGCCGAGCGCCGGCAGGATTTCGTGCTCTGCACGATGGCGGCAGGGCTTCCCATCGCACGCATTCAGGAAATGGCAGGCGGTGATTATCCGGTCATCCGCATCATGCCCAACACCCCCGCCTCGGTGGGCGAAGGCATGATCCAGTACTGCTGTACCGGGGTGAGCGCTGAGCAGGAGGCCGCCTTCTGCCTCCTGATGGCCCCCGCCGGGCGGCTGGACGCCATCCCCGAAAGCATGATCGATGCGGCAAGCTGCGTTTCCGGCTGCGGCCCTGCATGGGTCTATCAGTTCATCGAAGCACTGGCAGACGGCGGCGTTGCCTGCGGGCTGCCCCGCGCCAAGGCGCAGGAATACGCCGCACAGATGGTTCTGGGCAGTGCAAAGCTCGTTCTGGAAAGCGGGCAGCACCCCGGCGCACTCAAGGATGCCGTGTGCAGCCCCGGCGGCAGCACCATTCAGGGTGTGCGCGTGCTCGAAGAACGCGGACTGCGCGGTGCTGTCATGGACGCCGTCTGCGCCGCATACGACAAAACGAAGGAAATGGGAAAGGGGTAACGCACCATGCGCATCGTAGTCAAAGTAGGCACCTCCACCCTCGCCTACCCCACCGGCAGGCTGAACATCCGCCACACCGAGGATCTGGTCAAGGTGCTGAGCGATCTGAAAAACGAAGGGCACGAGATCATTCTGGTCTCCTCCGGTGCCATTGGCATGGGCGTGGGCAAGCTCTCGCTGCCCGCACGCCCCAAGGACACCGCCACCAAGCAGGCGTGTGCCGCCATTGGTCAGTGTGAGCTGATGTACACCTACGACCGGCTTTTTACCGCCTATAACCACACCGTGGCACAGATTCTGCTCACCGGCGTGGATGTTGAGCACACCGAGCGGCGGGTCAACTTCCAGAACACCCTCTCTCGTTTGCTGGAGCTGGGAGCACTGCCGATCATCAACGAAAACGACACCGTTGCCACCGATGAGATCAACTCCATTGGAGACAACGACACCCTTGCCGCCATCGTCAGCTGCTGTGCACAGGCAGATCTTCTGGTGCTGCTGAGCGACATCGATGGACTGTACACCGCAAACCCCCACACCCACGCAGAGGCCAAGCTGATCCCGCTGGTGGAGGAGATCACTCCGGAGGTTCTGGCACTGGCAGACGGCGCAGGCTCTGCGCTGGGCACCGGCGGCATGGCGACCAAGCTCCGCGCCGCCCGCATGGTGACCGGGAGCGGCGCCGATATGGTCATTGCAAACGGCGCACACCCGGAGGTTCTGTACGACATTGCTGCCGGCAACCCCGCCGGCACCCGCTTCAAAGGACATCGACAGGAGGAGCTGGCATGACGACACAGGAGATCCTGCAAGCTGCCCGCAGCGCAAAGGCTGCGCTGGCACTTGCCGATAGCAAGACCCGTGAACAGGCTCTGCGGGCAATGGCCGCACAGCTCTGCGCCCCTGAGAACATGGCGGCGATCCTTGCTGCAAACGATGCCGATATGAATGCCGCCAAGGGCAGCATCTCGGATGTCATGCTGGACCGGCTCGCTCTTACGCCGGAGCGCATCCGCGCAATGGCAGACGGCATTCTGGCTGTGGCCGCCCTGCCCGACCCGGTCGGCAAGGTCCTGGAACGCATCGAGCGCCCCAATGGGCTGGTGATCGAAAAGACCGCCGTGCCCATGGGCGTGATCGCGATCATCTATGAAAGCCGCCCCAACGTGACCAGCGATGCCGCTGCCCTTGCCATCAAGAGCGGCAACGCCTGCATCCTGCGCTGCGGCAAGGAAGCATGGCGCAGCGCGAATGCCATCGTGCAGGCGCTGCGTGCAGGTCTGCGGGAAGCCGGCCTGCCGGAGGATGCGGTCTGCCTCATCGAGGACACGACCCATGCCTCTGCTAATGCCCTGATGACCGCAGTGGGCTATGTCGATCTGCTCATTCCGCGCGGCGGCGCAGGGCTGATCCGCGCCTGCGTTGAGAATGCCAAGGTCCCCTGCATCCAGACCGGCACCGGCATCTGCCATATCTTTGTGGATGACACCGCCGACCAGACCCGCGCATTGGATATCATTGAAAACGCCAAGGCGAGCCGCCCCAGTGTCTGTAACGCGGAGGAGGTGTGCCTGGTGCACTCCGCTATTGCGGCAGAGTTCCTGCCCAAGCTCGCCCAGCGTCTGGGCACAGACCGCGCCGCAAAGGGCCTGCAGCCGGTCGAGCTGCGGCTGGACGAGCGCGCCGCCGCCATCATCCCCGGTACCCCTGCCGGAGAAAGGGACTTCGACACTGAATTTCTGGATTACATCCTCGCCGTTCGGGTCGTGGACAGCGTGGAAGATGCCATCGGTCACATTGCAGCCCATTCCACCGGCCACAGCGAAGCCATCCTGACCGGGACAGACGCGCACGCCGCGCTCTTTACTGCCGCTGTGGACAGCGCCGCCGTTTACGTCAACTGCTCCACCCGCTTTACGGACGGCGGCGAGTTCGGGCTGGGGTGCGAGATGGGCATTTCTACCCAAAAGCTCCACGCACGCGGCCCTATGGGGCTTGCCGAGCTGTGCAGCTATAAGTACATCATCCATGGCACGGGTCAGATCCGCTGACCATTTTGGACGCTTTGGGAACAGACCGGAAGAGATCTCTTCCGGTCTGTTTTTTTGTCAGTGTATGAAAAACAGACCTTTTGAATTTTTTCAGTTTTCAATGTATCGCTTGTCAAGAAATAGATGCTTGTATCCCAATTTTTTCTGTTTCTCACAAAGATATAGTCTTACTTTATCAATTTTTAAGGTCAAAATTTTTAAAAAAACTCTTGACACGACACTTTTTGCGCGGTAAAACTATATTGTA
>CAZUDU010000041.1:9527-12276 GCA_964619455.1 uncultured Faecalibacterium sp. | reverse complement strand
TGCCAGAAGTTCTGCGCACCGGAGGCAAGCCCCAGCAGGATGGCGGGCAGATAGACCCACTCGCTCCAGCCCCAGCTGTTCACCGCCCACCAGCAGCCCGCCAGACACAGCACGAGCGGCAGCAGCATATTCAAGCCAAGCTGGCTCAGCCAGACGATGTCTTCCAGCGCTTTGTACCAGCCTTTCATGCCGTGCTTTCCCCCTTTGCCACGCCGTTTGGTTAAGAACCTTATCCCTAGTATACTGAAAACATCCCATTTTTTCAACCAAGCTCTCATCAAAATTTATGGATTGTCCATAATTCTCGTTAAAATTCACTGGTTTTTCTAAACAAACTCAATTTCTTGTTCAGTATCGTCAAATTTTTATCAATTTTGTGGCGCCCTGCACAAAAATCATGCTCCATTTTCAGCCTTCTAGCCTGCCGCGGTGTGATCCTGTAACGACGTTTGAACAGCCAGTTGAAGTAGGACAGGTTCTCAAACCCACACTGTCCGGCAATCATCAGGATGGTATCATCCGTTCCGCGCAGCGCGGCTGCTGCTGGAACGACCTTGCCGACTATGCCGCGATCCAGATCAACGACACCCACCCCAGCATGGTCGTCCCGGAGCTGATCCGTCTGCCGCACAAATGCAAAGCAGGGCTGCTGCACGAGGTTTCGTGCAGCAGCCCTGCTTTATCATGTTTGAGCGTGTTGTTGCCGGATCACTCTGCGCGCTGGATCCAGATCTGGGTGCCGTAGAAGGGGTTTGCCGTGCCAATGCACAGGCCCTGATCGGTCGTTGCAAAGACGCGCAGGCCGTGGTTGTACGGATCGCCAAAGCCATCGGTGGTGACCGTCTCGAAGTTGACACCGTCCTCGGTCACATACAGGTCAAAGCCGCGCTCTGCCTTGCGCAGGTAGTTCAGCAGCTTGAGTGCACTGAGCATATTGCGGGGCGCAATGTTCTTGACCACAAAGTTGAAGGAGAAGCGGATGGCGTCATCCAGTGCGTCCAGTGTGACACCATCACCAAAGTTTGCATCATAGACCACATCCATCAGGGTCTTGAGGTAGTCGATCTGGCTCTTCCATTCTCTGGGAGACTGGGTGATCAGATCGCCGTTGACGAACTGGCCAAAGACCTGCAGCAGACTGCTGGTGTCAAAGGTACCGATATAGAGCTTGCCGTCATACTCCTGCATGCGCCAGATGTACTGGTTCTCATTTTTGCCAAAACCGGACTTCAGGCCGGACAGGCTGCCCTGCGGGAACATCTTGGTCTTGTTGCCCATGACCAGCTCCATGTTCTCGTCCTTGTCCATGCGGTAGAGGTTGACCGACTGCTCCAGATTCTTGTTCAGGAAGGTGCAGTCCAGACCGCCGCCAAAGGCACCGTCTGCATCCTCGCTGGTCTTGTCAAAGATGATGCGTTCCAACGCGATCTGCTCGTCGTTGTACTCGCCAATGTAGAGGTAGTCCTTGTAGACGATCAGGTTCGCTGCACCGGAACGGGTACGCTCCGGGTCAATGCCAAAGGTATAACGTGCACCATGCTTTTCCTGATCGCCTGCCACGACCGTCCAGCTAAAGGAGCCGTCCTCGTTCTGATCGCCGCGCACCAGTGCAAAGGACTGCATACTGTCCTCATCCGGTGCGTTGTCCATCGTACCGGTGCAGATGGTGACATACAGACTGCCGTTGTACTCCACCATATCCCAGATGGCACCGCCGTAGATGCTGTCGCGGTAGAGGTAGGCCGGGTAGTTGAAAAGCGTCTCGGAATCCGCGATCTGGGTAAATCCCTTTTCCGGGTCGGAAGAGATCAGGATGGTGGCGCTGCTCTTGCCAGTCTCTGCATCCATCGTTACATTGCTGATGATCAGCTGATCCTTGTAGACACACATGCCGCGGATACCGGTGGAGACACCCAGATCGTATGCTGCCATGTAGTCCTTCATATTGTCCAGACCCTTATAGACCGACTTGCATTCATCCGTCTCCGGGTCGATCTGCCACACGCTGGGGTATGCACCGCTCGGATCGCCGCGCACGCTGCCGCAGAAGTACAGCTTGCCATTGTACTCCACCGCATTGCGGAACAGCGGCGAGTAGCCGTTGGAGGATGCCGACATCAGGATCTTGGTCTCACCGGTCTTAGTGTTGATCTTGACCAGAACGCCCTTTGCATTCACGCCGTCCTCTTCCTCGTTGAAGAAGGTGCCGTTGAACATGGCATCAAAGGTCGCTTGCAGCATCTCATCGTCGAACTTGTCGCCCAGACTGCTCTTCATCAGCGAGAGGGTGTTGCCCATTGCCGAATAGCAGGTGCCAACATACAGCCAGTCACCATAGCCCAGCGCCGCCCATGCGTAGTTCTGACCACGGGAGCCAGCATTGTAGTACTCGCTCTCCGGGTCGGTCACGATCTCCTGAACACCGTCGCCCAGGTAGTCCACGATGCCATCCGCGCTCTTGACATCCTTATCCGGGTGGCTGATCTTCTCAAACGCGTACCCTCCCCCGGTATAGGTGATGGTATTCATCTCGTCCAGACCTTCTGCACCGGCCATGACCTGCACCGGCCCCGCCAGCATCAGCGCAGCCGCAAGTGCTCCACTGATGATCCGTTTCCATTTCATAGTCATTTCCATCCTTTTTTTGTAATCGACAAATTTCATACACGATCCGCAAGTTGTTTTATTATATCACGCACTCTTCCTCAAGGACAAGCCTTTTGGCGTTTTTCAGGCAAAAATTGCGCAA
>CAZUDU010000041.1:0-9427 GCA_964619455.1 uncultured Faecalibacterium sp. | reverse complement strand
TGCGCAAAAAGTGCGCAAAAAGTCGCCCGGCTCCTTGGAACCGGGCGACTTTCGTTTGATTCAGAAAGGGATCACCAGAGGTTTGCGGTCTCGTTGTACAGACCCTCGTAGCTCTTGGCGGAGACATCCCAGCTGAAGTCGCACTCCATAACGTGCTTGACAAGGTTCTTCCAGTTCTCCTTGTCGTTGTAGGAGTTCTGTGCGTTGCAGCAGGCAACATACAGCTCGTGAGCGCTGTAACCGGCAAAGGTAAAGCCATTGCCGTCGCCCATGGTGCTGTCGTGGATCGAGTCGCGCAGACCACCGGTCTCGCGGACGATGGGAGGAGTGCCGTAACGGCAGGCGACCATCTGTGCCAGACCGCAGGGCTCGCTCTTGGAAGGCATGATGAAGGCATCTGCGCCCGCATAGATCTCCTGCGAGAGCTTCGGCTCAAAGCCGATATAGGTGCCAACACGGCCCGGGTGACGGGCTGCCAGCTCGGAGAAGAAGTTCTCGTACTGTGCCTCACCGCTGCCCAGAATGACCAGCTGGATGCCGCGGTCGATCAGACCATCGGCGATGCTCTGGACCAGATCAAAGCCCTTCATACCGACCATGCGGCTGACGATGCCAAAGACGGGGCTGCCGTCCTTGTGCAGACCGAACTTATCCTGCAGAGCTTCCTTGCACTTTGCCTTGCCTTCTTCTACATTCTCGATGCTGTAGTTGAAGGGGATGTTCTTGTCGGTCGCGGGATCGTTGGCATCCATATCGATGCCGTTCAGGATGCCGCACAGCTTATACTGCTTCTCGCGCAGCAGAGCGTCCAGACCATAGCTGAACCACGGATCCAGGATCTCGTAGGCGTAGGTGGGGCTGACGGTGGTGACCTTGTCTGCGGTCTCGATAGCGCCCTTCATGAAGTTTGCGCAGCCATCGTACTCCACGATGTGCTGGTCGCGGCGGCCGATGCCGCAGGTATCTTCCAGGATATCGGTGCCGTACTTGCCCTGATATGCGATGTTGTGGATGGTGAAGATGGTCTTGATGCGGTTGAACTTGTCCAGATGACGGTAGTACAGGTTCAGGTAGACGGGCACCAGTGCAGTCTGCCAGTCGTTGCAGTTGATGATGTCCGGGGTGAAGTCGATGTAGAACAGGGTCTCCAGCACAGCACGGGAGAAGAAGGCGAAACGCTCGCCGTCATCGTAGAAGCCGTACAGGCCGTGACGCTTGAAGTAGTACTCGTTGTCCAGGAAGTAGTAGGTCACGCCGTTGACCTCTGCCTTGAACAGACCGCAGTACTGGCTGCGCCAGCCCACAGGCACCGAATAGTTGGTAACGTACTCCAGCTTATCGCGGAACTTCAGATCGCCATACAGAGGCATGATGACGCGGGTATCCACGCCGTCCTTGACCAGTGCCTTGGGCAGGGCGCCTGCAACGTCCGCCAGACCGCCGGATTTTGCAAAGGGGGTCGCCTCCGAAGCAGCATAAAGGATTTTCATAGGATCGCTCCTTCCAAATATCAGGTTTTGTGTTCGCGCTCCCCACTGCGGCACGCAGCACGAACATCCGGACAAAAGAGTAGGCGGGGGCACAAAACGCCCCCGCCCCTCTCAAGAGGGGCTACCGGGGAGGAAGCCGCCCCTATGGACAGTCATCAGATCAGACGGTGTGATTCTTCTGAACATAGACCGGGAAGCTCTCGGTGCCGGACAGCTTCTTGCCGGCAGTGATCTTCACGTTCTTGTCGGTAACAACACAATCCAGCTCAACGCCAGCCTCAACAACGGTATCCTGCATCAGGACACAATTGCGGACCACAGCACCCTTCTTGACCTTGACGCCGCGGAACAGAACACAGTTCTCGACCGTGCCCTCGATCAGGCAGCCGTCCGCCAGAATGGAATCGGTGACCTTGGAACCGGTGACGTAACGGGTGGGGTTATCGTCACGGATCTTGGTGTAGACAGGGCTCTTCTTGGGGAACAGAGCTTCCAGATTCTGCTCGTTGGTCAGCTTCAGGTTCTCGTCGAAGTAGCTCTTCATGTCGCAGACGTGTGCCACATAGCCGGTGTACTCCAGAGCATGGATGTTCAGGATGTTGACGTTATGTGCCAGGATGTCGCGCTCGAAGTAGATCAGACCACGGGAGGTAGCGTCCTTGACCAGCTTGATCAGGGTCTCGCGCTCCAGAACGTAGATGTTCAGATCCAGGTTCTGCACGCCGGAACGGTAGTCGTTGAGCAGCAGCTCGGTCACACGGCCGTTCTCGTCCACGGTCAGGGTGTAGTTGTCGTTCTTCAGACCCTCGGGGATCTCGGTCTTCTGGTAAGCAACGGTGACGTCTGCGCCGCTTGCACGGTGTGCCTTGAGCAGAGCGTTGAAGTCATAGTTGAGGGCGATGTTGGCATCGCTCATGACGACATACTTTTCCTTCTGGTTCTCGAGGAAGTTCAGGATGGAAGCCAGAGCCTCGACACGGCCGGAATAGATGCGGACACCCTTCTCTGCAAAGGGAGGAACGATGTTCAGACCACCGTGACGGCGTGCCATATCCCACTCACGGCCGGTGCCCAGATGATCCATCAGGGAGTGGTAGTTCTTACGCACCACGATGGAAACATTGGAGATACCGCAGTTTGCCATGCTGGACAGGACAAAGTCCACCATACGGTAACGACCTGCGAAGGGGATCGAAGCCATCGCACGCTCGGTCACCAGCTCAGGAACGGTATTATCATAACTGTTGGGGAAGATAATGCCCAACGCATTGGTGTTCTGGCTCAGCATACTTCAGTACCCTCCTTGACGGATTCAAAGACTTTTGCGCCCTCCTTGACGGTAGCGCCTGCACCGACCGTCAGACCGGTGCCAACATGAGCGATGGGACCCTCGCCGCCGATCTTAGCGCCGGCGCCGATGACGACATCTTCCGCCAGGATGCAGCGTTTGACCACTGCGCCTGCCTTGACAACGACACCATCCATCAGAACAGCATCTTCAACGGTCGCACCCTCTTCCACGATGACGCCTGCGCTCAGGACAGAGTGCTTGACGTTGCCGTAGATCTTGCAGCCCTCAGTGATGAGGGAGTCCTGCACGACGGCACGGGGGCCGATCTTCTGTGCGGGCAGAACGGGGTTGCGGCTGTAGATCTTCCACTTCTCATCGAAGATATCGATGCCGGAGTTCTCAGGATCGAGAACCTCCATGTTTGCTTCCCACAGGCTGTCGATGGTGCCGACGTCACGCCAGTAGCCCGCAAAGCGGTAAGCGTACATCTTGCGGCCGTCACGCAGCAGTGCGGGGATGATGTTCATACCAAAGTCGTTCTTGGACTCGGGATCTGCCTCGTCCTCTTCCAGATACTTCTTGAGCACATCCCAGTTGAAGATGTAAATGCCCATCGAAGCGAGGTTGGACTTGGGTACCGGGGGCTTCTCCTGGAACTCGGTGATCTGATCGTTCTCGTCTGCGACCATCAGACCAAAGCGGGAAGCTTCCTTCCAGTCAACTTCCATGACTGCGACCGAGAACTCTGCGCCCTTTTCCTTGTGGAAACGCAGGAAGTCTGCGTAGTCCTGCTTGCAGATCTGGTCACCGGACAGGATGATGACATACTCCGGATCATAGTTGTCGATGAAGCCGATGTTCTGGTAGATGGCGTTTGCAGTGCCCTTGTACCAGTCAGTGCCCTTTGCCTGCTCGTAAGGAGGCAGGGTGTGGACACCACCATGCAGGCGGTCCAGATCCCAGGGCTGACCGTTACCGATGTACTCGTTCAGCTTCTGGGGCTGGTACTGCGTTGCGATACCAACAGTGTCGATGTTGGAGTTCACGCAGTTGGACAGCGGGAAGTCCACGATGCGGTACTTACCGCCGAAGGACACCGCAGGTTTTGCCGTTTTCTGTGTCAGCGCGTACAAGCGCGAGCCACGTCCGCCGGCAAGGATCATTGCCACGATTTCTTTTGCCATAGCTTTATTCTCCCCTTATCTTATAACCATTTCTGATGTAGAAATGATGGTCAACAGATGAATGTCGGACACGTTGCCAAAACAGCCGTTTATTCTTTCGGCTCTTTCGGCTTGCGGGTGCGTTTTGCAGGTGCTTTTTCCGCTTTGGGCTCCGCCTCTGCCTTCGGCTTGCGGGTGGTCTTTTTAGGTTCCTTCTTAGGAACCTGTTCCACTGCTTCCTCCGGCTTTGCCTTTGCCTTGCGGGTGGTCTTCTTCACAGCCTTTTCCGCCTCAGCGGCCGCTTCCTTCGCTGCCTTTGCGGCGCGGGGCTTGCGGGTCACGGGCTTCTTGGCGGCGTCAGCTTTTTCTTCCGCCTTCTTACGGGTACGCTTGGTGGGCACCTCGAAGTACAGCGTGCTCATGGGCGGCAGGGTGATAGTGATGCTCTGCTCGAACCCATGCTGCGGCTTCTTCTGGCTGCGGACCGACTTATTGTGGACCTCGCCGGAGCCGCCAAAGGCAGCGTCATCGCTGTTCAGCACCTCTTTGTAGGTACCGGACACCGGTGCGCCAAGGGTATAGCCCTCGCGCAGGACGGGGTTGAAGTTGCAGACCACCAGGATCTGCTTGCCGTTTGTGTCCTTGCGCAGGAAGGCGATCACGCTCTGCTGCGAGTCGTCCGGGACGATCCACTGGAAGCCTTCCCAGCTGTAGTCCACCTGCCAGAAGGCGGGGTGATCCTTGTAGAAGGCGTTCAGGGTCTTGACGTACTCTTTCAGCTCACTGTGCTTGTCGTAGTCCAGCAGCATCCAGTCCAGCTGCTTTGCTTCGTTCCACTCTGCGAACTGGCCGAACTCCTGACCCATAAACAGCAGTTTCTTGCCGGGATGTGCCATCTTGTAGCCGAAGAAGGTGCGCAGGTTTGCGAACTTTGCTTCGTACTCGCCGGGCATCTTGTTCAGCAGGCTGCCCTTGCCGTGCACGACCTCGTCGTGGCTGATGGGCAGCACGAAGTTCTCGCTGAATGCGTAGAAGAAGCTGAAGGTGACCTTGTTGTGGTTGCCTGCACGGAAGAGCGGGTCGGTCTTCATGTAGCTGAGCATGTCGTTCATCCAGCCCATGTTCCACTTGAAGTTGAAGCCCAGACCACCGTCCGAAGCGGGCTTGGTGACCATCGGCCACGCGGTGGACTCTTCTGCGATCATGTACTTGTACGGGTGGCGGCCCAGCACGGTGTCGTTCAGCTTGCGCAGGAACGCGACCGCTTCCAGGTTCTCCTTGCCGCCATGCTTGTTCTGCTCCCACTCGCCGTCCTTGCGGTTGTAGTCCAGATACAGCATGGACGCCACGGCATCCACGCGCAGACCGTCGATATGATACTGCTCCAGCCAGTACATCGCGCTGGAGATCAGGAAGCTCTGCACCTCGTTGCGGCCAAAGTCGAACACCATCGTGCCCCACTCTTTGTGCTCGCCGCGGCGGGGGTTGGGATCCTCGTAGCATGCCTCGCCGTCAAAGTGATACAGGCCGAAGGCATCCTTGGGGAAGTGCGCGGGCACCCAGTCCATGATGACGCCGATGCCTGCGGCGTGGAGCTTGTCCACAAAGGTCATGAAGTCCTTGGGGGTGCCGTAGCGGCTGGTGGGGGCAAAATAGCCCGTGACCTGATAGCCCCAGCTCCCGTCGAACGGATATTCCATGACCGGCAGAAGCTCTACATGGGTGTAGCCCATTTCAGTGATGTACGGGATGAGCTGATCAGCAAGCTCGGAATAGTTGTAGGGCACATCGCCCTCCTTCATCTTCCAGCTGCCGGCATGCATCTCGTAGATATTCATCGGGCCGTTGATCACGTCCGCTTTCTTCTGTGCTGCCTGCCATTTTTCATCGTGCCACTCAAAGCCGTCCAGCTCATAGACCTTGCTGCCGTTGGACGGGCGGGTCTCGGCGTGGAATGCATAGGGGTCTGCCTTGTACAGCAGATCGCCCGCACGGGTGGTCACGCAATACTTGTAAACGTCGTATTCCTTGACACCGGGAATAAACAGCTCCCAGATAGAATCGCCGTCCACCTTCTGCATCGGGTGGCTGCCCGGCTTCCAACTGTTGAAATCGCCCACCACGCTGATCTCGGTCGCGTGCGGTGCCCACACACGGAACACAACGCCGGACTCTGCCCCACGTGTTTCCAGATGCGCACCGAAATACCGGTAGGCCTCGCAGTTGTTGCCCTGCTTGAACAGATACACCGGCAGATCCGATGCACTGCTCTGAATCTTCTCCTCAGTCGGTTTCATAGACTGCTCCTCTCCCCGTACAGACCCAAAAAACGAGTCTGCAACTTTTACCCTTTTATATTAAAGAATTTCTCCCGATTTTTCAAGGCTTTTTCCGGAAAAACTACCATAATCTTTTCCGTGATATTTTTCCGTTATATACACATCTCCCAATTTTTCAGAAAAAATATCGTATAAGATGCCGATACGCAAAGAAAAGCGGAGCCTGTGCACCGTTTCCTTTCGGAAACAAGCGCAAAAGCTCCGCTTTTTTGATTCTGTTTTTTGTTACCGGATCATGCGCCCTCGCGCACGACATAAACATTTGCCTGGATCGCGCCGTTGATCGCGCTCTCGGCATAAGTCTCATAGAACAGGTCCACAAGGATGCGGCCGTCCATCAGAGCGATGCCGGTATCCGTTGCGATCGCATAGCCGTACACGAATTCTCCGTCGGTGGAGGTGATATACAGCAGCGAACCATACGGGATGATGTTGGGGTTGACGGCGACTGTGCCGTAGCCCAGACCCAAACCGGACGAACCCTTGCCGCCCTTGGAATAATAACCGGTCGCCTTGCCGGTCAGCACACGGCTGTACTCGGCAGGCGGATCCATCGTGCCGTCCAGACCGGTCAGGGACGAGACCGGTGCGCCGTCACCGTAGGCCTTGATGACGTGATCGGTCGGCTCCACGGTGGTGGTGACATCGACGACCACGCTGTTTTCCAGCTCGCCGTCCACATAGCGGTCACGGGTGGTGACGGTCTGCTGACCCTCTGCGCCGTGCTGCACCGTGGTCTCCCGCTTGGTGTTGCGGAAGTACAGGCTGGTGTAGATATACTCGGTATCATAGGGGATGGCTTGTGTTTCCACACGGTCCTGATAATCCACGCGATGCACCACGATGCTGCTGCCTGCCGTGACCAGGTGATCCAGCGCAGGCTCGGTGTAGTCGTCACCTTCCAGCGTGATGCCGGCGCGCTCCAGAGCATCGGCAACGGTGCCCAGCACCATCTTGACCGGGACTTCCTGCCCGTCGGCCTGAATGCTCACAGAGAATGCGCGCTCGATGTTCAGCGAAGCAAGATTGCCGCTGAACGCAGTGTAGTAGATCTCGTCTCCCTCTTCGGAACGCAGCCCGGTCAGATCCAGGATCTGGGCGGGGTCGGTCTCAGAGGTCAGAAGGATCTGACGGGAACCATGGGAGTCCGTGACGTAGGTCAGCCGCAGATTTGCAGCGGTCACGTGCAGCGTACCCACAAGGCACACTACCATGACACCGAACGCCAGCACGCGGGGAGAAACTGCATTCTTGCAGATCTCCCATGCTTTCTTCAATTTGACGGAAGCGATACGAGACAACTCCTCTCTTTTGTCTGATTTTGTACGGCTTCTCCCTTCTCGCAGGGGAATGCCGCCGCTGGGGCTTCGGGAGCATTGTTGGTGCTGCTCCCCACAAGCAAATACGATGCTCTTTTGGTGTTGACCTTTGGAGCATCGTAACCCATTGGATGCAGTCAGCGGACGCGTTTTGTCTGTCCCGGCAGCGGGTCTGTGCCCGGCGCCGCACCTTGGAAACAGGCGGCCTTTTTACTTCATCCAGATAAAATTTAAACGCTGCAACGCAAGTTGAGCGGCTATTATCTTACCAGACGAACGCCGTTTTGTCAAATCGGGCGCAGCGCGCTCGTTAACTCGTTCACATTGTTTTTTGTGCAATTTCAACAGTGTTTTCTCCGATTCCTAGTAATTTAGGTCGTTTCCTTCTGATTTTTTCCATTTTTCACGCCCCGAATCGTTCATGAATTTTTAACATTTAGTCCGACTTTTATGCCCTTCTGCACCCCTTTCCGCCGGGTCTTTCCCGGAGATAAAAGCGCGTGAAGCGCCCCTTTTCCGCACAAAACCACCGCATTTCTCCCCTGTTTGAACGCAAGCCTTCCGTGTTCATTTTTCTGTCCAAAACGCCTTCCGGCAAAATGCCCAAAGCACGTTTTCTTCCGCAAAAAAGGACGCACTGTTGCCCTCCTGTCCGCTGCGGTACAATCAAACAAAAAAGAAAGGAAGGTTTTACACATGCAGATCAAGATCTTGCCGCGGCAGAACGGCGGCACCGAGTTCCTCGCCCAGCCGCAGCGGCTCCATCTGGGTGCACAGAACGCCGCCGGGGTCGACCGGCTGGAGTTTCTGCTGCCGGAATGCTGGAGCGGCTGTTCCGCCGCGCTCTACCTGCGCCGCAGTGACGGCACCCTGCTCGCACCGATCCCGCTGGACGAGCACAACAGCATCACGGTGGATCGCCGCCTGACCGGCTGCTCCGGCGGGCAGTGGATGCTCTCGGCCGTCAGGGAAAGCGGCTATACCGCACACACCCGGCCGGGCAGCTACGATGTTTACGCTACTCTGCCCACTGATGGCGGCAGCGAGGAGCTTTCCCCTTCGCTGTACGAGCAGTTCGTAGCACGGGTGCTGGAAAGCGCCAGTACCGCCGCATCGGCCGCACAGAAGGCATCCGCAGACGCCGCACAGACCGCCGCCGATGCCAAAAACATCCAGAGCGCCGTTCAGAAGATCCTCTCCGACCGGACGGATGCAGCGGACTGTGCCGCCCGGTCGGAAGCCGCCGCTGCACGCGCCGAAAAGGCCGTGGCCGAATCCGGCGCGGTCGTCAGTGTGAACGGAAAGGGCGGTGCTGTGCGCTTGGATGCCGCAGATGTCCATGCCGTTCCGCGCCCGGCACTGCCGGTATCCGGCGGGCTGCTCCGCGTGCTGAGCGTCGACCCGGACGACGGCACCCTGATCACCGACACCACGCCCCCGCCCGACCTCTCCCCTTATCTGCACAAGGACACCGTGCCCGATGCACAGACCGCCGGCGGTGTTCGTGCCGACCCGCAATACGGTATCACCGTCCGGGCGGACGGTACGATGACCCTTGTGTCTGCCAGCGCAGAGAAGCTCGACCTTATGACCGATATCTATGCGCCCATCGTACCGGCACAGCTTCCCTACGGCGTGAAAAAAGCGCTGACCTCTGCCGCCGCATCGTGGAGTACCGCCGAGCAGAGCAGCGCACAGAAGGTGCTTGGCGTTCCGGACAATTACTACACCAAGGAGCAGGCAGATGCACTCTTTGGTGCAGCGTATGCCCTGCCTGCGGCAACCGCAGACACGCTGGGCGGCGTGAAGGTGGGTGCAGAGCTGG
>CAZUDU010000040.1:8054-12330 GCA_964619455.1 uncultured Faecalibacterium sp. | reverse complement strand
GGCACAGCGGTTCCTGGAGCTGAGCGAACAGCGCAAAACGCTGGAAGTCACCCTCTGGACCGATGGGGTGCACCGCGCAAGGGAAGCCGTCCGCCAGCAGATCCGTGACCATGAGACGGCACAGGCGGACTACGAGCGGTTCGACCGCCAGACCAAGGCGGCCGAGCAGGAGGCTGAGGAGATCCGGATGCAGGCACAGCAGCTCACCATTGCGGTGGAGCGCCTGAATGGGGATATCCGCAGCATCACCCAGCAGATCTCCGGCAGCGAGAGCCGGATCGCCGTGCTGGAAAACGACATCCTCCGCAACGAGGAGAGCGCCGGGAGCGTGCGGGCAGAGATCGCTGCCGGGCAGCAGGACGGCGAAGAAGCGAATGCGGCTCTGGAGCGTCACCGTGCGGTGGCGCGTCAGATGGAAGCCGAGGGCAAAGCGCTCAGCGATGAGCTGGAAGCGCTGAACGGCGAGATCGAGCGCCTGACGGCAGAAAGCAGCGCCAGCGGTGTGCGCAAGGACACCGTGCAGGCACAGATCGCCGCGCTGACCGCACAGCGCACCGATGCGCAGGTGGCACAGGCGGCGGCAGACACCGCACAGCAGGCAGCGGCTGAACGGCTGCCCGCGCTGGAACAAAGCGTTTCGGATACTGCCGCCCAGCGTGCCGAGACTGCGCAGGAGCTGGCAGAGACCGAACAGTACCGCAAGGAGCTGCAAACCAGTGAGACGCAGCTTGCAAACATCCGCTCCGGTCTGGAGCTGAAGCTCCAGCGCCGCAGCGCTGCGCTGGACGAAGCGGATGCCGCGGAGCAGCGGCTGGGGCGTGAGCTGGATGCCGCCCGCCAGCGTCTTTCGGTTCTGCGGGAGCTGGAAAAGAATATGGACGGCTACCAGAACTCGGTCAAGGCGGTCATGCGGGCTGCGGCGGCACGGCGGCTGCGGGGCATCATCGGGCCGGTATCCTCTATCCTCCGGGTCGAGCCGGGGTGCGAGGTGGCGGTGGAGACCGCACTGGGCGGCGCGTTGCAGAATATCGTGGTAGAAAACGAGGTTGCTGCCAAAGCGGCGATCGCTCTACTGCGCAGCGACAACGCGGGCAGAGCGACCTTCCTGCCGCTGGACACCGTCCAGCCGGGCGTGTTCCGCGGCAAACTGTCCGGCACGGCGCGGCTGGCATCCAGCTTAGTACATGCTGATGCGCGGTATACGAACATCGTATCGAACCTTCTGGGGCGCATCGTGGTGGTGGACGAGATCAACGAGGCCTCGCGCACCGCGCGGGAGCTGGGCTACCACAATAAGGTCGTGACGCTGGACGGTCAGGTCATCAATGCGGGCGGCAGCTTTACCGGCGGCAGCGTACAGCGCTCGGCGGGGCTTTTCACCCGCAAGCAGGAGATGGAAGAGCTGCGCGTCAAGGCGGCAGAGCTGCAAAAGCAGTGCATCGCTGCGCAGGAGCATACCGACCAGTGCAAGGAGCAGGCAGACGCGCTCCGCGCCGAGCTGACCGCGACTTCCAGTGAGCAGATCACCGCTGCGAACGACCGTGTCCGTGCCGAAGCAGAAGCAAAGCGGCTGGAAGGGATGCTCGCGCAGCTCGATACTACGCTGGCGGCGCAGGCACAGGAGCTGGAAGCGCTGCGCGCTGCACAGACCGAGAGCTGCGCCAAGGCAGAGGCTGCACGCCAGCAGCAGGCGCAGCTGGAGGCAAAGCTCACTTTGCTCACCGCTGAGATGAGCCGCATCGCCGAGGGCGATGACAGCTTTGTGGCACAGCAGAACGAGCTGGCACAGCGCCTGAGCGCCAAGCGGCTGGAACAGCTCACCCGTCAGAAGGACGCGGAGCTGGCATACAGCCAGATCCGTGCACTGGAACAGCGGGCAAAGGATGCAGCCGAGCGCCGCGCCGCGCTGGAAGAGAGCCTTGCGGCACTGGCGGCACGCAGCGATGCCTGCCGTGCCGAGATCGCGTCCATCCGGCAGGCGAAGGCGGAAAGCCAGGAACGCATTGCGGAGAAGGAGACCGAGATCCGCCGCGCGACCGAGCAGCGCTTGCAGCGCCAGCAGGCAGAGACCGAAGCGCTCGCCCGTGCCCGCACCGCGTCGGACAGCCGCGAGGAGATGGGCAGAGAGATGGCACGCCTTGCCGAGCGCAAGGCAGCGGCAGAGAGCGAGTACGATCAGACCGTGGCAAAGCTGTGGGATGAATACCAGCTCTCGGTCAGTCAGGCAGAAGCGCTCTGCGTGGAGTTCGACAGCCTGCCTGCACTGCGGGCACAGGTGGCAGATCTGCGCGGCAAGATCCGTGCACTGGGCAGCGTGAATGTCAGCGCCATTGAGGAATACAAAGAGGTGCGGGAGCGCTACGATGCGCTGAGCACACAGGTGGCGGATGTGGAAGCCAGCCGCAACGAGCTGACCCGGATGATCGCGCATCTCTCGGCGCAGATGAAGGAGATCTTCACCGACAGCTTCCGCGCCATCAACGAAAACTTTGGCCGGGTGTTCGCCGAGCTGTTCGGCGGCGGTGAGGCAAGCCTTGTGCTGGAGGACGAGAACGATGTGCTCGCCTGCGGCATCGGCATTCAGGTCGCACCGCCGGGCAAGGTCATCAAGAATCTGGAAGCGCTTTCCGGCGGAGAGAAATCGCTGGTGGCGATCAGCATCTATTTTGCGATCCTTGCGGTCAACCCGGCTCCGTTCTGTATTCTGGACGAGATCGAGGCGGCGTTGGACGATGCCAACGTGGTGCGGTTTGCGCAGTATCTGCGCAGGGTCAGCGACAAGACCCAGTTCATCGTCATCACCCACCGCCGCGGCACGATGGAAGCCGCCGAAGTCCTGTACGGCGTTACCATGCAGGAGGACGGCGTGTCCAAACTGCTCAAGCTGGATCTGGAACAGGTTGACGCGAGCTTAGTTTCCTGATATAAAATAAGTAAAAAACGGAAGGAGGACACTATGGGGTTCTTCGGATTTGGAAAAAAAGAAAAAGAAAAGATGAAGACCGGTCTGGAAAAGACCCGCACCGGTTTCTGGGGCGGGATCGTCAATGCACTGACCGGCAGTGTCATCGATGATGATCTGTACGATGAGCTGGAAGAAAAGCTCATTCTGGCAGACGTTGGCGGCGAGGTCGCCATCAGCCTTGTGGACAAGCTGCGTGACCGCGTGCGGGAAAAGGGGCTGAAGACCGGCGAACAGGCGGCAGATGCTCTGCGCGAGATCATTGCAGAGGAGATGCAGCCGGAGGCAGAGATGGATCTGTCCGGCAAGCCGGCGGTCATTCTGGTCATTGGTGTCAACGGCGTGGGCAAGACCACCAGCATTGCAAAGCTGGCGGATTTCTATACCCGTCAGGGCAAAAGGGTCATGCTGGCGGCAGGTGACACCTTCCGCGCAGCAGCCAGCGAGCAGCTGGAGATCTGGGCCTCCCGCGCGGGAGTGCCCATCGTCAAGGCGGGCGAGGGTGCAGACCCGGCGGCAGTCATCTTTGACACGGTCAAGTCTGCCACGGCACGCGGCTACGATTTGGTCATTGCGGACACCGCAGGCCGCCTGCACAACAAGGCGAACCTGATGGCAGAGCTGTCCAAGATCAGCCGCAGTGTCAAAAAGGCTTCGCCCGAAGCCAGCCTGGAAACACTGCTCGTGCTGGACGGCATCACCGGGCAGAACGCCATCAGTCAGGCAAAGGAATTCTGCAAGGCCGCAGATGCGACCGGCATCATCCTGACCAAGCTCGACGGCACCGCCAAGGGAGGCTGCGTTGTGGCGGTCAAGCAGCGTCTGGGGCTGCCGGTGCGTTTCATCGGCGTGGGCGAGGGCATCGACGATCTGCTGCCCTTTACCCCGGAAGGCTTTGTGGAAGAGCTGCTGCCCCGTCAGTGGAAGCATTAAAGGAGAACGCGTATGAAGATCTGTGCAGCCACCGGCAATGCCGGGAAGCTCCGGGAACTGCGGCGCATTCTGGAAGCGCAGGGACATGAAGTCCTGAGCCAGAAGGAGCTGGGCATCACGCTGGAGCCGGAAGAAAACGGGACCACCTTTGCAGAAAATGCGCTCATCAAGGCGCAGGCGATCTGTGCGGTGAGCGGTCTGCCCACCATTGCGGATGATTCCGGTCTGTGTGTGGACGCACTGGGCGGCGCGCCCGGCGTTTACAGCGCGCGTTACTGCGGGCACCACGGCGACGACGAAGCCAACAACGACAAGCTTCTGGCAGAGATGCAAAGCGTTCCGGCAGAGCAGCGCGGTGCAAAGTTCGTGTCTGCGGTCTGC
>CAZUDU010000040.1:1914-7954 GCA_964619455.1 uncultured Faecalibacterium sp. | reverse complement strand
CTACGGCTTTGGCTACGACCCGCTGTTCATCCCGGACGCGTGCGGCGTGGGCAAGACCGAAAAGCGCCCCAACACCGAGCAGCGCAGCTATGCGCAGCTCACCCCGGATGAGAAGGATGCCATCAGTCACCGCGGCGAGGCACTGGCGGTGCTGGAGCAGAAGCTGCCAGCCTTTTTGAACGAGGCGGTGCCGCAGGGCGTTCTGGGCGAAGTCTCTGCCCGAATCATCATTGAGACGAAAGACTGAACAAAAAACATATTTGAAACAACAAAGGAGAAACTATTATGTTGACGAGCAAACAGCGTGCGATCCTGCGCGGCAAGGCAAATACGATGGACCCCGTTTTTATCGTGGGCAAGGGTGAGATCGACGAAACGATGGTCGAGGGTGTCAAGAACTGCCTCGAAGCCCGTGAGCTGATCAAGCTCAAGGTGCTGGACAACAGCATGTACAACGCCCGCGAGGCATCCGTGCTGCTGGCAGAGGCCACCGGCGCAGACTGCGTGCAGGTCATCGGCTCCAAGTTCGTGCTGTACCTGCAGAAGAAGAAGGACAGCGCCTACGCCGATCTGCTGAAATAATGCGAACGCTGCTGTATGGCGGCACCTTTGACCCGCCCCATAACGGGCACATGAACAACCTGCGGGCTGCCATGCAGCGGGTCTGCCCGCAGCAGGTGATCGTGATGCCGGCGGGTGTGCCGCCCCACAAACACGCCAGCGGGACCCCCGCTGCGCTGCGGCTGGAGATGTGCCGGTGCTTTTCGGCGCTGGTGCAGCAGCCGGGTGATCCTGCGCTGGAAGTCAGCGATTGGGAGATCCGGCAGGCACAGCAGGGGCGGCAGAACTACACCGTTCTTACGCTGGAGATGCTGGCACAGCGCGAAGCGCAGGCAGAGCTGTACCTTACCATCGGCAGTGACATGCTGCTGAGCTTTGACCGCTGGTACTGCTGGCAGAAGATCCTGCAATTGGCAAAGCTGGTCGTGGTGAGCCGCAGCATCGGGGATGACCCGGAGCTGCACGCAAAGGCAAAGCAGCTCGACCCGACCGGGGCACGCATCCTGTTTGCGCCGGCGCAGACCCTGCCAATGGCAAGCAGCGTGCTGCGTGCAAGGCTCGCCGAGGGGCAGAGCTGTGAACAAGAACTCCCGGCAAGTGTCCGCAGCATCATCCTGCGGGAGGGGCTGTACCGGGAACAGAAAGAAGTTATGGACAATGGATCAGAAACAGGCAAAGGCGCTTGTGCGCAGCCGACTGAGTGAAAAACGCTACGAGCATACCATCAACGTCAAAAAAATGGCGGTCAAGCTGGCAAAGCATTACAATGCCGACGAGACTCTGATCGAGCAGGCGACGCTGGCGGCCCTTTTGCACGATGCGGCAAAGGAGCTGCCCAAAGAGGAGCTGCGTGCGATCATGCGCCAGTACCCCCAGTATGCCGAAGGCGGCGAGAGCCGCCCGACGCCGGTGTGGCATGGGGTATGTGCGTCCATTCTGGCACGCACCGAGTGGGGCGTTGCCGACGAAGCAGTGCTCTCTGCCATTGCCTGCCACACGGCGGGCAAACCCGGTATGACCCGGCTGGACAAGATCCTCTACCTTGCGGATATGACCAGTGCCGAGCGGGACTGGGACGGGGTGGAAGCGCTGCGCAAGCTGGAAATGAAGGATCTGGACAAGGCGATGCTGGCGGCGCTCAGGCAGACCAACGATTTTGTGCTCTCGCAGGGCAAGCCTTTGGACCCCATGTCCAAGGCGGCTTACGAGGATATCCTTGCGCAGCAGCAGGATGAGCCGGAAGCCTGAGTGGCTGTATGGAGCAGAAAACAGATTGCAGATTCTGTCTAAGAATGCTATACTAAAAGATATGACAGGCTTTTTTGGGGGGAGTTTTGCACCCCCTGCCTGAACGTCGTGAAAAACCGGAGGAATGTAACGCATGAGCCAGACCCCACGTCGGATCAATACGGATCGTTCGCTTGGACGGCAGGAGACTGCTGCGCGTCATGAGGCACAGAATACGGCAGGTGCAAACAAGCAGGCACCCCGCCGCCGCAAAAAGAAAAGCACTACGCCGATCTGGCTGCCTTTTGCAGTCGTGATGGCGGTGATCGCAGTGGTGTCCGGTGTCGTGGTGTACGGTGTGAGCCTTGTCAATCAGGTGGAAGAGAACATCCGTCCGGCAGAAAGCGCACCCTCCATCGAGCAGGAGATCCAGACCGCCGAGGAATACAAGGGCGATGTGGTCAATATTCTGGTCTGCGGCATCGACTACGAGGAAGGGCGCGGCTATTCCAGCGACCCGGATTCCAACGATGGCATGACGGATATGATCCTGTATTGCCAGTTTGATATCAAGGGCGGCGCGCTGCGGATGCTTCAGATCCCGCGCAACAGCCTTGTGACGACCAAGAACAAAAAGATCACCCTTTCCAACGGCAAGACCTATGCAGCCTCCAACTACCAGATCAACTCGGTGGCGCTGTCCAACGGCGGCAGCATCGCGGCGCTGGCAGATGTCATCTACGATCAGTACCGCCTGCCGGTCGATTACTACGTCACGGTGGATATGCAGGCACTGGTGGAAATGGTGGATAACTTTGGCGGCATTGAAGTGTATATCCCCCACGATATGGAGTTTGCGGGCAGCAAGCTGCTCAAGGGTTACCGCAATCTGGACGGTGCATCGGCAGAATTCTTTGTCCGCTGCCGTCACGGCGAGGGCTACGCGAACGCAGACATCGACCGCCTGAACATGCAGCGTTACTTCTACGCGGGTCTGTTCAAGCGTGCGCGCGCCATGGGCGTGAGCGATATCCTCAACCAGCTGCCGCTGGTGTTCAAGAACTATATCAAGACGGATATGGATATCACTACCATTGCAAAGCTGGTGGTATCCTTCCTCAAGATCGACAGCTCCAACATCATTCTGGCACAGACCCCGGTGTTCATGGGTGTGCCCAATGTAGGCGCTACAGAAAGCTTTGCGGGTTATTCCTGCGTGGTACCGGATGCCGGTTCCATTGCAAAGCTGCTCAATCAGTATTTCTGCACCTACACCGGCCCGGTCAGCGAGGAAGAGATGAACCTTGTGACCAACGACTGGCCGCATGGCAGCGTGCCGACCGATGCGAACGTTCAGTATATGGGCCGCATCGATAAGGAATCGGACGATGCCATCCTGAACGGCGACACCGACCTGCCCGGCGCAGTGACCACCGACGGCATCGCCGCAGGGAGCAATGCAGAACAATAATGCTGTAAACGCTGCCCCCAAAGGGGCGGCAGTTTCCGATAGAAGGGAGAAAACTATGGCAAATCTCAACGACAGCAAGACTCTTGCGATCGAGATCGCAAAGATCCTGGACAAGAAAAAGGCAAGCGATGTGCGCGTGCTCAAGCTGGAAGACCTGAATGTGATGACCGATTATTTCGTGATCGCTTCCGGTACGTCCACTACGCAGGTGGGTGCTCTGGCAGACGAGGTGGAGTACGAGCTGAGCCAGCAGGGCGTGGAGCCGTATCACACCGAGGGCTATGACTCCAAGAACTGGGTGCTGCTGGATTACTCCAATGTCATCGTGCACGTTTTTGTGCCGGGCAGCCGTACCTACTACGATCTGGAGCATCTGTGGGCAGACGGCGAACCGATCGATATCTCGGAATACCTGATCCCCGACAGCACGATCGAATAAAAAGAAGGTCAAAGACCCTCTCCGTCGGAGCCTTCCGGCTCTGTCAGCGCCCCAAAGCAGCTGGCATCGGCGCACAGCCGCAGGCGCAGAGGGTTTGATGCGGTATAGAAAAGTCAGGAGCTGATTACAATGAAGTATGATTACAAGGCCGTAGAGGCCAAATGGCAGAAGGTGTGGGAGGACGAAAAGACCTTCCATGTCGAGATCGACCACTCCAAGCCCAAGTTCTTTGCGCTGGTCGAGTTCCCCTATCCGTCGGGTGCAGGTCTGCACGTGGGTCACCCCCGCAGCTACACCGCGCTGGATGTGGTGAGCCGTAAGCGCCGCCAGAATGGTTACAACGTGCTGTACCCGATGGGCTACGATGCATTCGGTCTGCCCACCGAGAACTTCGCCATGAAGAACCACATCCACCCGGCGATCGTCACCAAGAACAACGTGGATCACTTCCGTGAGCAGCTCAAGAGCCTGGGCTTCTCCTTTGACTGGGATCGCGAGATCAACACCACCGACCCCGATTACTACAAGTGGACCCAGTGGATCTTCCTCCAGCTGTACAAGCATGGTCTGGCTTACAAGAAGGAAATGAACGTCAACTGGTGCACCGGCTGTAAGTGCGTGCTGGCAAACGAGGAAGTTGTCAACGGCGTGTGTGAGCGCTGCGGCAGCGAGGTCGTTCACCGCGTCAAGAGCCAGTGGATGCTCAAGATCACCGAGTATGCCGACAAGCTGATCGATGGTCTGGATGGTCTGGATTACATCGAGCGCGTTGCCACCCAGCAGAAGAACTGGATCGGCCGCAGCCACGGCGCAGAGGTCAACTTCACCACCACCAGCGGCGATACGCTGACCGTTTACACCACCCGCTGCGACACCCTGTTCGGCGCGACCTACATGGTCGTTTCCCCCGAGCACGCGATGGTCAAGGCATGGCTGGAGAAGGGTCTGCTGAAGAATGCAGACGAGGTCAAGGCTTATCAGGCAGAAGCTGCCCGCAAGAGCGACTTTGAGCGCGCTGAGCTGAACAAGGAAAAGACCGGCGTGAAGCTGGACGGCGTGATGGGCATCAACCCGGTCAACGAAAAGGAGATCCCCATCTTCATTTCGGACTACGTCCTGTCCACCTATGGCACCGGTGCGATCATGGCAGTGCCTGCACACGATACCCGTGACTGGGAGTTCGCCAAGAAGTTCGGTCTGCCCATCATCGAGGTCGTCAAGGGCAATACCCCCTCCAACCTCGACGAAGCTGCTTTCACCGATGTTGCCACCGGCACGCTGGTCAACTCCGGCTTCCTTGATGGGCTGTCGGTCACCGATGCAAAGGCAAAGATGATCGAGTGGCTGGAAGCCAACGGCAAGGGCTGCGATAAGGTCAACTTCAAGCTGCGCGACTGGGTGTTCAGCCGTCAGCGTTACTGGGGCGAGCCGATCCCCATGGTCAAGTGCGAGAAGTGCGGCTGGCAGCCGCTGCCCGAGAGCAGCCTGCCTCTGACCCTGCCGGACATCACCGACTTTGAGCCGGGCCCGGACGGCGAGTCCCCGCTGGCACGCCACACCGACTGGGTCAACACCACCTGCCCGTGCTGCGGCGGCCCCGCAATGCGTGAGACCGATACCATGCCCCAGTGGGCAGGCTCTTCCTGGTACTTCCTGCGTTATATGGATCCGCACTGCAAGGATGCCATCGCTTCCAAGGAAGCACTGGAGTACTGGTCTCCGGTGGATTGGTACAACGGCGGCATGGAACACACCACCCTGCATCTGCTGTACAGCCGTTTCTGGCACAAGTTCCTGTATGACATCGGCGTGGTGCCCACTGCCGAGCCGTATCAGAAGCGTACCGCACACGGCATGATCCTCGGCCTGAACCCCCACAGCTTCGTCAACCTGCCCGCAGAGGAGCAGGAGAAGCTGCTGAAGGAGTACGGCAGCCAGAAGGCAGCCGAGAAGGCTCTGGAGGAGAAGTACGGCGAGATGAGCCGTCACCCCATCGTCAAGATGTCCAAGTCTCTGGGCAACGTCATCAATCCGGACGAGGTCATCGATACCTACGGTGCCGACACCATGCGTCTGTACGAGATGTTCATGGGTGACTTTGAGCAGGCCGCTCCGTGGCAGACCTCTGCTATCGCGGGCTGCAACCGCTTCCTCGACCGCGTGTGGGGTCTGTCCGACAAGCTGATCGAAGGCGAGGGCTACCGCCCCCAGATCGAGACCCTGATGCACCAGACCATCAAGAAGGTCGGCGCAGACATTGAGGGCCTGAAGATGAACACCGCCATCGCACAGCTGATGACGCTGGTCAATGCACTGTACGACAACGGCGGTGCGACCAAGGC
>CAZUDU010000040.1:0-1814 GCA_964619455.1 uncultured Faecalibacterium sp. | reverse complement strand
GCAAAGGCAGATCCTGCCGTGGCAGAAGCCATTGCAGGCAAGCAGCTGGTCAAGGAGATCTACGTCAAGGGCCGTCTGGTCAACCTGGCTGTCAAGGGCTGAGAATCAAGCTCGTTTCAGCAGACAGAGCAAGCCGCATGGAGGACGGAGCAGCGTCTACCGGAATTTTCAAAAGTTTTGCGTAAAAAACTTTCAAAAAAAGGTTGACGAACCGGATAAAATGCGCTATACTGTCTACTGTTAGTTACCATGTAACAACGAAATTCCTGACCTCACGGTCCAAGGGAGGGAATAAGATGTCGGAAATTCGTGTTAAAGAGGGCGAGTCGCTGGAAAGCGCACTGCGTCGCTTCAAGCGCAGCACTGCCCGCAGCGGTGTGCTCGCAGAGGTCCGTAAGCGCGAGGCTTACGAGAAGCCGTCTGTTAAGCGCAAGAAGAAGTCCGAAGCAGCCCGCAAGCGTAAGTTCAAGTAATTTATCTGCTTGAAAATCGCACGTTGCTTTAGATTTCCATCGCGTTGCTAACGCCGATGTAGAGGAGCCTGTTTTGCAGGCTCCTCTATTTTCATTTACAGAGGTTTTCATGCGCAGCGCGTGGAAAGCCCCAAAGGAGAAAAACTATGCTCATCACACCGGAATACGTTTTCAAGGATGTGACCCATATCACCCCGGAGTTTCTGGCGCAAAAGGGCATCCGGGCGCTGGCATTGGATGTGGACAACACCCTGACGGCGGATCGCAGTCAGGAACTGCCCGCAGAGGTGGCACAGTGGCTGGACACGATGCGCGCGGCGGGCATCCGCCTGACCATCCTTTCCAACGGTTCTGCCAAGCGGGTGCGCCCCTTTGCAGAAAAGCTGGGGCTGGAGTGGGTCAGTCGCTCGGCAAAGCCGCTGCCGCTGGGTCTTATGCTGGCACAGCACCGGCTGGGGGTCAAGCGCCGCGAGATGGCGATGGTGGGCGATCAGCTCTACGCTGACCGTATGGCGGCTGCGCTGTATGGCATCCCCGGCCTGATGGTGGTGCCGCGCGGTCCGGATCTGGGTGCACAGGTCATCCTCAAGCGTAAGTGGGAAAAACGCCACTGGCAGGAGTACTACGACAAGGGAGGCAAACTGCTGTGAGCGAGTGGAAGATCCGGTTCGGCACGGCAGGCACCAGCGACAGCTTTGCAGCACAGGGTTACAAAAACAGTCTGGATGTGCCGGAGTACACCGCAAAGATGGGGCTTTCTGCCTTTGAATACCAGTGCGGGCGCGGGGTGCGTCTGGGGTTGGACAAGGCGCAGAAGATGGCGCAGCTCGCCGCTGGGAAGGATATCTTGTTCAGCGTCCACGCGCCGTATTATATCAGCATGTCCAGCCTGGAAGAGGACAAGCGCCTGAACAGCATCGACTACCTGCTGCAAAGCGCGGCGGTGTGCAAGGCGCTGGGCGGCAGACGCATCATCTTCCATTCCGGCAGCTGCGGCAAGCAGAGCCGGGAAGCCGCGCTGGAAAAGGCGCTGGATACCATGCGCCGTGCGGTGGCAGCACTGGACGAGGCGGGCTTTGGCGATATGACTCTCTGCCCGGAAACGATGGGCAAGGTGGGGCAGCTCGGCACGCTGGAAGAGGTGCTGGCGCTCTGCGCGGTGGATGCGCGCATTACCCCCTGCATCGACTTCGGGCACCTGAACGCCCGCACGCTGGGCGGCATCCAGACGAAGGCGGACTATGCCGCCATTCTGGACCGGATGGAGGAGAGCCTTGGCGATGAGCGCGCCAAGCGGTTCCATGTGCATTTTTCCCGCATCGAATACTCCAAAGGCGGGGA
>CAZUDU010000039.1:0-12646 GCA_964619455.1 uncultured Faecalibacterium sp. | reverse complement strand
AGAGCATCGTGGCAGAAAAGAAGATCACCTGCCTGATGGTCACCCACAATATGCACCAGGCGCTGGAGCTGGGCAACCGTACTCTGATGATGGATGCGGGGCGCATCGTGTTCGATGTGCAGGGTGCCGAGCGCAGCAGGATGACGGTGGACGATCTGCTGGTAAAATTCCGTGAGAATGCTGGCAAAACGCTGGACAACGACCGCATCCTGCTCAGCAAGGTGGAGCAGTGACCCGGAAACTCTGAAAGAAAATACAGTCTCTCCCTGTGTGACCGGACTCGGTCTGCACGGGGAGATTTTTATTTGCAGGAGCGTACTTTTTGGAAGGGGAAGGTGCTCCCGCCGGGCGAAACAGGGCGGGGTGTATGTGCAGACGGGCTGGTTTTCTGTGCCGGGGTGTGCTACAATGTCCTTAATCATATAAAAAAGGAGAACGAAACCATGAAGTTTTCTGAGATGACCTATCAGCGCCCGGACATGGATGCAGTGCAGGCACAGTACGCCGAGCTGACCGCCCGGCTGAAGAACGCCGCAGACTATGCAGCTGCACGCGAAGCGTTTCTGGACGAGCAGAAGCTGGAAAAGACGGTGGACACGCAGGCAACGCTGGCGAATGTCCGCCAGACCATCGACACCCGCGATGCGTTCTATGACGGCGAGGTGACCTTCTGGAACGGCGCCTCCCCCAAACTGCAGGCATGGCAGGATGACTGGACTGCTGCACTGCTGGCATCGCCCTTCCGCAAGGAGTTTGAGGCAGAGTACGGCGAGCTGATGTTCGTGAATGCCGAGATGGCGCGCAAGACCTTTGCTCCGGAGATCATGGCAGAGCTGGAGCAGGAGAACGAGCTGACCCAGCAGTACGGCAAGCTGATCGCAAGCGCACAGATCCCCTTTGAGGGCGGTGTCTACACCCTGTCGCAGCTCAGCCCCTTCAAGAACGATGCGGACGATGCACGCCGTCTGGCTGCATGGAAGGCAGAGGGTCAGTGGTACAAGGAGCATCAGGCAGAGCTGGACGAGATCTACGACAAGCTCACCCATCTGCGCGATGCGATGGGCAAGAAGCTGGGTTACGAGGGCTATACCACGCTGGGCTACTACCGCATGGGCCGCAACTGCTACACCAAGCAGGATGTGGAAAAGTTCCGTGCAGCGGTCGTCAAGTATCTGGTGCCGCTGGCAGACAGCATCTACCGCGAGCAGGCAAAGCGTCTGGGCAAGGAATACCCCATGAGCTTTGCGGATAACGCACTGATGTTCCGCTCCGGCAACCCCACCCCGGCGGGCGATGCGGATGCGATCCTGGCACAGGGCAAGAAGTTCTACGACGAGCTTTCGCCCGAGACGAGCGCCTTCTTCAATATGATGCTGGACAACGAGCTGCTGGACGTGCTGTCCACCCCGGGCAAGTCTGCGGGCGGTTACTGCACCAGCATTGCGGACTACGGTGTGCCCTTCATCTTTGCAAACTTCAACGGCACTCAGCATGATGTGGAGGTCGTCACCCACGAAGCAGGTCATGCGTTCGCCGCTTACATGAACCGCGACCGCATCCCGGTGTCCACCGTGTGGCCCAGCATGGAGGGCTGCGAAGTCCACTCCATGTCGATGGAGTTCTTTGCATGGCCGTGGGCAGAGGGCTTCTTTGGCGAGGATGCCCGTAAGTTCCGCTACAGCCATCTGGCAGGTGCGCTGACCTTCATCCCCTACGGCACGATGGTGGATCACTTCCAGCATGCTGTGTACGAGAAGCCGGAGATGACCCCCGCCGAGCGCCACGCTGTCTGGAAAGAGCTGCTGGGCGTGTATATGCCGTGGATGAAGCTGGACGGAGAGATCCCCTTCTACAGCGAGGGCGAGGGTTGGCAGCGCCAGAAGCATATCTACGAAAGCCCCTTCTACTACATCGACTACTGCCTGGCGCAGACGGTCAGCCTGCAGTTCTGGGCGATGCTCCAGAAGGACCGCACCAACGCATGGGAGCACTACATGGCCTACACCCGTCAGGGCGGCAGCCGCGTGTTCACCGAGCTGCTCAAGAATGCCGGTCTGGACAGCCCCTTTGAGGAGAGCTGCCTGCGCGGCGTGTGCGAGACCGCCAAGGAGTGGCTGGATCGCTATGACCTGACGGGGATCGAGTGATGGCGCAGCAGGAACGCAAAGGGAAGGAATACCTCAACGACTTCCGCAAGGATCTGAACGGGAACTACCAGTACACCGGCGCGTATGACCGCTACTGCGGTACGATGCCCCGCAAAAAGGCGCTGGCATTGCTGTGGCTGCTGTGCGGCGCGGCGGTCGCTGCGCTGGCGGCGGCAGGGTTCGTTCCGGCGCCGGGTGCGATGGGGCGGTTCTATGTGCTGCTGCCGTACAGCATCGCGCTGGTGGCACAGATCAGCGCCGTGTGGGCGCTGGCAAGGCTGACGGCGGGCGGTGACCCGCTGCGCCGCTATGTGCGGGAGCAGACGGTGGCAAAAATGCCGCTGCGATGCGGGATCTCGGCTGCGTTTGCGGCGGTGGCAGCAGTGGGCGAGTGTGTTGACCTGTTCTTGCACGGCGCACAGGGTGCGCTGCTCCCGGCGGTGGGCTTCCTTGTGCTCGTGCTGGCGGGCGGTGCAGCTTCCGGTGCAGCGGCAGCACTGACGGCACGGATGGAGTATACCGACGCTTCGGGCGAACAAGCCTGAAAAACGAAGCCCCCGGCATAAAGATTTTGTAGCCGTTGCCCGCTGACTGGCAAAACGAATAATGTCGATAGGTTTAGAGCATAAAAACATCTTTTGGAATTGTTGTGTCAAAAATGAAGCTTTTTTGTTGACGCAATATGAAATATGAGATATAATAGGTACATTGATTTGCAGGATCTGTTTGCGGTGAGGGAACACCGCAGGTGGGAAAGAGGATCCTCTTTCTTCTTACAGACTAATATCTGTAAGAATGACTGCTGACAACCAACAATAATTGGGGAGGTTTTTCACACATGAAACGCATGAAGCAAGTGCTCGCACTGGCAATGGCAGTTGTCATGAGTGCAAGCGTGCTGGTCGGCTGCGGTTCTTCCGCGTCCACTGCCTCCAGCAGCACTTCCACTCCGGCAGCTTCTACGACCACCAGCGAGACGAAGACCAACGATGGTACTCTGGTCGTGGGCAACAATGGCTTTGAGGGCAAGTTCAGCCCCTTCTTTGCCGCATCCGGCGCTGATGATGATATCAACAGCCTGGTGCAGCTGGGCCTGCTGGGCTCCGACCGTAAGGGCGAGATGGTCCTGAAGGGCATTGAGGGCGAGACCCGCTCCTACAATGGCACCGACTACACCTACTATGGCCCCGCAGACTGCGAAGTCATTGAAAATGCAGACGGCACCGTTGACTACAAGTTCAAGCTGCGTGAAGATCTGGTCTTCTCCGATGGCACCCCTGTTACCATCGATGACGTCATCTTCTCTCTGTACGTCCTGTGCGATCCCACTTATGATGGTTCTGCTACCCTGTACTCCACCCCCATCAAGGGTCTGGAAGAGTACCGCAGCAGTATGACCACCCTGTCCAAGGCGATCGCAGCTGCAGGCGAGAACAATGCTGACAACTCCACCTTCACTGCTGAGCAGCAGAAGGCATTCTGGGATGCTGTCAACGAGGGCGGCGTTCAGTTTGCACAGGAGATCGTGGATTACTGTGCAGCAGCCGGCTACGCAGCAGGCTCTGAGGATGTTGCTACCGCAGCAGGCGCCTGGGGCTTTGCTCTGAACGACGGCGCTACCGCGAAGGACTTCTTTATGGCGATCGGCGAGAACTATGA
The DNA here is from genome assembly GCA_964619455.1 of uncultured Faecalibacterium sp. GTDB lineage: Bacteria > Bacillota > Clostridia > Oscillospirales > Ruminococcaceae > Faecalibacterium. The sequence goes on along the minus strand of CAZUDU010000039.1, from coordinate 8,840 downwards.
CTGGAACTTCAGCGCAATGGAAGCTGAGACTGCTGGTTCTGCTCTGTCCGACCTGTTCCCTGCAGAGGTCTACGAGTATGCTACCACCGGTGTTTCTGTTGGTGAGGATGTCAAGACCATCACTGGCGTTGTCAAGACCGGCGATTACAGCATGACCGTTACTTCCACCAAGATCTCCACTGCTCTGATCTATCAGCTGAGCTTTGCGATCGCTCCTCTGCACTACTACGGCGATACCGCTCTGTATGACTACGACAACCAGAGCTACGGCTTCACCAAGGGCGACCTGAGCAAGATCCGCTCTGTCACCAGCAAGCCTCTGGGCGCTGGCGCTTACATCTTCAATGATTACAGCGATGGCGTTGTCTACATGGAAGCTAACCCCAAGTACTACGAGGGCGAGGCTGCTACCAAGTACCTGAACATGGTCGAGACGCAGGAAGCTGATAACATCACCGGCGTGCAGTCCGGTGCTCTGGATATCTCCAAGCCCAGCTACTCTCTGGAAGTTGCAAGCCAGATCGCACAGATCAACGGCGGCGACACCAGCCTGGATGGCAAGGTCATCACCACCCGTATGCACGACTACCGTGGCTATGGCTACGTTGCTCTGAGCGCTGAGAACGTCAAGGTCGGCGAGGATGCTTCTTCTGAGGCTTCCAAGAACCTGCGCAAGGCGATCATGACCGTGGTTGCAGCTTACCGCGATGAGGGCATCAACTCTTACTACGGCGATACCGCATCCATCATCAACTACCCCATCTCCAACACCTCCTGGGCTGCTCCCTCTGTGACCGATGACGGCTACAAGGTCGCATACGCTGTGGATGTGGACGGCAACGATCTGTACACCTCCGGCATGACCGCAACCGAGAAGTACGATGTGGCTCTGCAGGCTGCTCTGGGCTTCCTGGAGGCTGCTGGCTACACCGTTGAGAACGGCAAGGTCGTGGCTGCTCCCGCAGGCGCTAAGATGGAGTACACCGTCAACATCGGTGCATCCGGCAACGGCGATCACCCCACCTTCCAGACTCTGACCAACGCAGCGGCAAAGCTGAAGGAGATCGGCTTCACCCTGACGGTCAACGATATGTCCAACTCCGCTGACCTGTTCTCCTCTTATCAGTCCGGCGTGGCTGAGGGCTGGGTCGCTGCATGGCAGGCAACTGCTGACCCCGATATGTACCAGCTCTACCACAGCAACGGCTCCACCAACTACTATGAGTGCAAGGACGCTGATCTGGACGATCTGATCATGGCTGCTCGTGAGACCACCGATCAGGATTCCCGTAAGGCAATGTACAAGGAAGCAATGGAGATCGTTCTGGATTGGGGCGTTGAGCTGCCGGTCTACCAGCGCAGCGAGTGCACCATCTTCTCCAGCGAGCGTATCGACACCGCTACCGTGCCTCAGGACATCACTCCGTTCTGGACCTACCTGTCTGAGATCACTCACATTGCTGTGAAGTGATTTTCCCCCTGACAGTAAAATCGTAAGGCAATGACAGCCGTTCCCTGCCCGTTTTCGGGCAGGGGCGGTTGTTTGCTGTAAAACAAAATCGGTCTCATTTGCATCAAATGTGGCCGTCCCATTCCCCCGGACAGTTCCCTCTGTCCGGGGGAGGGGGATGCCCATATTCGGTATCGCAACATTCAACCGGGCAGGGTCTGCGGACAGACGCTGCTCAGCAAAAAAACGCGGTCTTGCTTGCCCGCGAAGGAAGGAACGATCCATTAAGTGCGAAACTATGTTACAAAACGCTTGCTGCTGTCGGTGCTGATCCTCTTCTGCTCCACCTTCATCATCTATGGACTGATGCGCAGCCTGCCCAGCTCCTTTGCCCAGACTCAGGCAATGCAGCTGTCTCAGGCGCCCGGTGCAAAGCCCTATGAGGAGTGGCTGGCACAGCTCAACGCTTCCTATGGTCTGGATAAGGGCATCGTGCCCGGTTACCTGACCTGGCTTTCCAACGCCGTCCGCGGTCAGTTTGGCGATAGCTGGAAGTGGAATGTCCCCGCAGTTCAGAAATTCCAGGAGGTCGTGGGCCTGTCTGTCATCATGGGCGGCATCTCGTTTGTGCTGTCCCTGCTGATCGCAGTTCCGCTGGGTATTCTGGCTGCCACCAAGCAGTATTCCCGTGCGGACTATGTCATCACGGCTGCGGCTCTGGTCGGCATCTCTCTGCCCACCTTCTTCTTTGCGACCCTGCTCAAGCTGCTCTTCTCGGTCAAGCTGGGCTGGTTCGATCTGTTCGGTCTGGTCGGCCGTGACTATGCGCAGTTGGACGCATGGGGTCAATTCTGGGACCGCGCCAACCATCTGGTGCTGCCCATCGTGACGCTGGTCATCGTGTCCATCGGCTCCACCATGCGCTACACCCGTACCAATATGCTGGAAGTGCTCAACGCGGACTACATCCGTACCGCCCGTGCAAAGGGTCTGTCGGAGCATGTCGTTATCTACAAGCATGCATTCCGCAACACCCTGATCCCGCTGGTGACCATCATCGGCGGTTCTCTGCCCGGTCTGTTCTCCGGCGCCCTGATCACCGAGACGCTGTTCTCCATCCCGGGCATCGGCTATGTTTCGTATCAGTCCATGGTCGCGGGCGATATCCCGTTCACCATGTTCTATCTGACCTTTATGGCCATTCTTACCCTGCTGAGCAACCTGCTCACCGACATCATGTACGCTGTGGTCGATCCGCGCGTGCGCATTTCTTAAAGAAAGGAGTCTGCTATTATGAGTGAAACGACCCAGAACACTGCTGCAAAGCAGGAGCAGTACTCCCTGAACGATGACCGCCGCGTCAAGGTGCTTTCGCCCGGCGCACTGGTCGCAAAGCGCTTTTTCCGCAACCGGCTGGCAGTCGTAGGTCTTTCCATGCTGGTGGCGATGTTCCTGTTCTCCTTTGTGGGCGGCGTGATCAGCCCCTACGGTCAGGATGAGCAGTTCTACACCTACACCCAGATGTCCAAGGAGTATGTGGGTGTGACCCAAAACAACAAGATCCGCTACGTCATTGCGGACGGTCAGGAGTTTGGCTCCATCGTCCAGAGCAAGGCGAACGAAGCCATGAAGAAGGGTGAGGAGTCCTTTACTTACAAGGATGTCACCTACAGCATCGAGACCCTGAGCGAGGATCTGCATGTGTTCCGCAAGGGCAGCACCGTGCTGGCCTATGCTTCCAAGGATCTGATCAACGCTGCGGACGGTGTGGAGGAGCAGGGCTTTGCATTCAAGCTGGCCGCTCTGTCTGCGCAGGCAGCAGGGGAGAACAGCTTTACCGCAGAAGGCAAGGAATATAAGCTGTCTGCCGATGGTGAGATCACCGGCAGCGGCGCAGAGGTGGCGTTCATCAGCCGCTTCATCGTTTCTTCCGCCAGCTCGGACGTTGTGATCACCCGCGACTTCCGCGACCGTCTGGAAGAGGCGATCAACGCGGACGCTGCAAAGTTCAACTACACCGACGCCGAGGGCGTTGAAGCTGAATATGATATCGTCTACGATGCTGCCGCCGAGATGTGGAGCGTCAAGCAGATGACCGAGACCTATGTCTACGACCGTTATGCAAGCCCCACCAGCGAGCACTGGCTGGGTACCGATACCAACGGCATGGATATGCTCACCCGCCTGATGTACGGCGGCCGTGTCTCGCTGATCATCGGTTTCATCGTTGTCGTCATCGAGGCGTCCATCGGCATCCTGATGGGCGGTCTGTCCGGTTACTTCGGCGGCTGGGTGGACAACCTCATCATGCGTGTCGTGGACGTGTTCTACTGCCTGCCCTCCATGCCTATCATCATCATTCTGGGTGCTGCAATGGATGCCATGCGCATCGACTCGTGGACCCGTATGATGTATCTGATGCTGGTGCTGGGCTTCCTCGGCTGGCCCGGCATCGCACGTCTGGTGCGCGGTCAGATCCTCTCTCTGCGTGAGCAGGAGTTCATGGTGGCGACCGAGGCCTGCGGTATCAGCATCTGGCACCGCATCTTCCGCCATCTGATCCCCAACGTCATCCCGCAGCTGATCGTTACCTGCACCATGAGCCTTGGTTCTACCATCCTGACCGAAGCAACTCTGTCTTTCCTTGGTCTGGGCGTCAAGTACCCCTTTGCATCCTGGGGCAACATCATCAACGATGTCAACAATGCTTACGTTATGACCAACTATCTGTTCATCTGGGTCCCTGCCGGCATCTGCCTGCTGATCACGGTTCTGGGCTTCAACTTCGTGGGCGACGGCCTGCGCGATGCCTTTGACCCCAAGATGAAGCGCTGATGAAAGGAGAGACACACGATGGCTAAACAACAGGAAGGTTATCTTTCCGCAAAGGAGTCGCGGCGTATCTCCAAAGAAAACCGCCGCATCACCGACCAGTACGAAAAGCAGCGCAAGCGCAAGAACGTGCCGGAGTCGGAATATCTGACCCAGATGAAGGACCCCAACAATGCTGTGGAGTTCGATAATCTGCACACCTATTTCTTTACCGATACGGGTGTGGTCAAGAGCGTGGACGGCGTCTCGTTTGAGGTGCCCATCGGTAAGACGGTGGGCGTCGTGGGCGAGTCCGGCTGCGGCAAATCGGTCACCAGCCTGTCCCTGATGCAGCTGCTGCAGCGCCCGCAGGGTCAGATCGTGGATGGTCACATCCGCCTGAATCTGGGCAGCGACAAGGCTTACGATATCACCAAGACCCCCAACTCTGCCATGCAGAACCTGCGCGGCAACTATATCTCGATGATCTTCCAGGAGCCGATGACCAGCCTGAACCCGGTGTTCCGCATCGGTGCGCAGATCAATGAGGTCATCGCCCTGCACGAAGGCGAGGGCAAGAGCGAGGAGGACATCAAGAAGCGCACCATCGAGATGCTGGAGATGGTCGGCATCGCCAACAGCGAGGGCGTTTACGAGATGTACCCGCACGAGCTGTCCGGCGGTATGCGCCAGCGTGTCATGATCGCAATGGCACTGGCATGCAACCCCAAGATCATCATTGCGGACGAGCCGACCACGGCTCTGGACGTGACCATTCAGGCACAGATCCTGGATCTGCTGCGCCAGCTGAAGGACCGCATCAACTCCTCCATCATGCTGATCACCCACGATCTGGGCGTGATCGCAGAGATGGCAGACTACGTTGTGGTCATGTATGCGGGCCGCGTGGTGGAAAAGGGCACTGCAGAGGAGATCTTTGCAAACCCCGCCCATCCCTATACCATCGGTCTGATGGCATCCAAGCCGGTGGTCGGCAAGAAGGTCGACCGCCTGTACTCCATCCCCGGCAAGGTGCCCAACCCCGTCGATATGCCCAACTACTGCTACTTCAAGGATCGCTGCGAGATGGCGATGCCCTGCTGTGATGGCAAATACCCCTGCGAGATCAGCCTGTCCCCCACCCACAAGGTCAGCTGCTACCGCTACTATGAAAACAACGGAAAGGCAGGCGAGTGAGTATGGCACATCTCGAAAAAGATCTGGGCTTTACCCCGGTAGAATATGATCCGCAGTACATCCTGATGGTCAACCAGCTCAAGAAGTACTTCCCCATCAAGGGCGGTCTGATGAGCAAGACGGTCGGCCACGTCAAGGCAGTGGACGGCGTTACCTTCAACCTCAAGCGCGGCCAGACGATGGGTCTGGTCGGTGAGTCCGGCTGCGGCAAGTCCACCACCGGCCGCACCATCCTGCGCCTTTCCGGTGAAAAGACCGGCGGTCAGGTGCTGTTCAACGGCAAGGAAGTCTATGACATGAGCGGCAAGGAGCTGCGTGAGCTGCGCACCAAGATGCAGATCATCTTCCAGGATCCGTTCTCCAGCCTGTCGCCCCGTCTGCCGGTCGGTGAGATCATCGGTGAGGCAGTGCGTGAGCACAATCTGGTGCCTAAGGCAGAGTTCAACGACTATGTGGATCAGGTCATGGACAACTGCGGCCTGCAGCCCTACCACAAGACCCGCTACCCGCACGAGTTCTCCGGCGGCCAGCGCCAGCGTATCTGCATTGCACGCGCACTGGCACTCAACCCGGAATTTGTCGTGTGTGACGAGCCGGTTTCTGCGCTGGACGTTTCCATTCAGGCACAGATCATCAACCTGCTGAAGGAACTGCAGGAGAAGTACAACCTGACCTATCTGTTCATCTCTCACGATCTGTCGGTCGTGGAGCATATTTCGGATACGGTCGGTGTCATGTATCTGGGCAATCTGGTGGAATACGGCGATACGGCGGATATCTTCAGCCACCCGCTGCACCCCTACACCAAGGCACTGTTCTCCGCGATCCCGGTTCCGGATCCGACCATCCGCCGCGAGCGCATCGTGCTGCAGGGGTCGATCCCGTCTCCGGCAAACCCGCCCAAGGGCTGCAAGTTCCACACCCGCTGCCCCTACGCGACCGAGCGCTGCAAGCAGGAATGCCCGCAGCAGCGTGAGGTGGAGCCGGGTCACTATGTGGTCTGCCATCTGTACGAGAAATGAGAAAACACGAACCGTTTGAGGATGATGGCCGTACCATAGCGGACATGAGCGGCATCGGGCACAGCCCCATGTGGCTGCCCCGCCGTCAGGAACGCACCGAGCGTGCTCCGCAGGAGCCTGCTGCACCGGAACGCCCGTGGGAGCAGAACAACGAGCTGACCCGCAAGGAGCGCTTCTGGGTCGTGATGGGCGCGCTCAAGGCAACGCTGATGATCAGCGCTGTGTATCTGATCGCACTCGTTGCGCTGGTGTTGTTCCTGCTCTGGCTGTGGTGCTGAGCAGGATCCTCCATAAAGAAAAAGAAGGACGGCCTACTGTACGCAGTGGGCCGTCCTTTTTTGCTGCTGAAAAATAAAAGACCGGTTTATGGGATGAATGATCTGATATCATTCGATCGGGAGAACAGCCGCCTTTGCGGCAGCAAAAACAGGCCTTTGGCGTTTCAAAGGAAAAGCGGACGGAACAAGGCAGGTCAGGAGGGCGGAAAATGAACGTTTTACTGGAGATGCAGTGGGTGACATCGGCGGATGGAGCAGCCTGGCCGAGCCAGATCAGCGCAGTGCGTACCGAAGAGTTTGGCTGGATCAATGAGGAATTCCATGCACTGGTTCGCCCGGGGGATCCGGGGCGTATCGGGCGCTGCCCCGAAAGCTACTGCGGCTACCAGCCGGAAGAATTTCTGGCAGCCCAGAGCGAATACGATGTGGTCAAGGCATTTTTTGACTGGTTGGAGCCGGAGGATACGCTCTGCTGCTGGACAGCGGTTACGATTGGAGCATTGAAACAGATGCATGAGCGCTGGCTGGGACAATGGAGGAAGCTGCCTGTCGTGGTGCTTCTGGATCGGGTGCGGCCATATCTGCCGGCATATGAGGCGAAGAAGAAAAAACTCTACGATGTGGCACAGGTATGCGGCGTGGAGTTGCCGGAAGGCGCGCCATCGGCAAAGAATTGTGTTTATGTTTTGCGGGATCTGTTCCGTAAGCTGGAGATGAAACAACTGAAACGGATGCCGGAAAGGGAAAAGCGGTTCGAAGAGATCAAACAGGAACGTCTCCTGCGCAGGGAACGAAACCAGAAGTGGATGAAAAAGGAGCCGTTTGCGTACATCTATCTGGAAAGGTCAAGGGTCTTTCACCGGTGCGGATGTAAGGTGCTCCTGAACTCGGAGGGGATCCGGGGCTGTATCCGGTACGAAAAGGCGGCAGGGGAGCGCCGACCCTGCAAGTTATGCAACCCGGTGAAGGATCCGGAGCTGGAACGGCGAATCAGTGCCCGGATCACAACGCCGCGGCCCAAAAAGAAGCCGCTCTGCCCGGCAGATTGGAACGGCAACGAGGTCATCACGACCTTTCTGCTTGGTTCGGAACGCATTGCGATCAGACGCAAGAAGCTGGTGGGCTGCTGCCATAACCATCTGCACCCCGGCAAGCTGACCGAGAAGCTCATGAAGGAGCACGCCTGCCTCCAGAAGGGATGCTATTTCTTTGAAAAATACCCGAATGCGAGTTATTGGATCAACCATGACCTGAAAAAAGAAGAAAAGAAAACTGCAAAGGCGCAAAAGATGCAGAAGATGGAGCGGCAGCAGGCTTTGCAGACACAACAGGAACTGTTTCAAAGCTATGCAGAACAGACAGGTTCTGCGATGAAGATCCTGCGCGTGGAGGAAACAAGGAAAAATGTCTATACGATTTTTTATGTGTCGGAGAACCCCTTCTGCGATGGAAACCGTTTTCCGGATTTTTTGGATCGGATAAAGACAGAATATCCTTTGTGGCGGCTGGTGCTGCGCCATGCTCAGGATACGAGCGGACATTTTGTGACCATCCATGAATATGCACAGCTCAGGCGATGAGTGCGATAAATCGAAAAAGACCGGGAATGCGAAGGCATCTCCCGGTCTTTTTTGTTCCCGGAAGAATGAGAATGCGCGTTATTATGACGGGGCAGGAGATGGAGATGGCAAAGAACCTTTAACGGAATAAACAGGAATGCTTCTTGCGAAGAAACGAAAAAAGACGGAAAATGACAGATTAGCCAAGGCTAACATGCAAAGTGCACGAAAATTCTTAATAAAGATTGTAAACTAGTATTCGATGTATACATGTTAATCCCTTGACAATGAGGGGCAGGTGAGGCTATAATGCAATCAAGGAAATTGATTAACTCTTTTAATCAATTAAAGATTCGGCAAAGAAAAGATCTTTCGCGAAAAAATAAAGTAACGGTGTAAAGCGAAAAATCTTGAAAAAGAATGCGGTAAAGAATTGGTAAACACTTTTAATCAAAAGGAGAAGAAGACTATGAAGTACTTCCTGGACAGCGCAAAACTCGATGAGATCAAGCTCGCTTACAAC
>CAZUDU010000038.1:0-12723 GCA_964619455.1 uncultured Faecalibacterium sp. | reverse complement strand
CCACGATCTGCGGGCTGAGGATCGGGAACAGCTCGGTCTGGAAATACTTCTTCCAGAAATGCTCTTCCTCACGGCTCAGGTGGTCAAAGTCCACCTTGCAGTAACCGTACTCTGCCAGCGCGCTGAGCGCTTTGGCATAGTATTTGTCGCACTCCTCCTGCAAACGTGCCGTCTTGGGCATAATGGCGGCAAGCTGCTCCTCTGCGGTCATGTTCGTCTTGTTCTCGCGCTTGTCCTTTTTGCCCTGCGCAAGGTTGGCGCGCTCCTGCAACGAGCCGACACGCACCATAAAGAACTCATCCAGATTCGAGCCGTAGATCGCCAGAAACTTGATCCGCTCTGCCAGCGGAACATTTTTGTCCTTGCCCAGCACCAGCACCCGACGGTTGAAATCCAGCCAGCTCAGTTCTCGATTGATAAAGATCGTATCCTCGCTCATAATCTCTCCCCTTGTTCCAAACGTCCAAGATTCAGCCGCTCACATCCGCCATCCCGTTCCAGGAATCCACGATCTCCTGCGTGATCCCCGGCACCTGCAAGAGCTCTTCCAGCTGCACAAAGGTTCCGTGTTCCGTGCGGTATTCCACGATCACAGCCGCCTTCGCGGGGCCGATCCCCGGCAGGATGCAAAGAGTCTCTTCGTCTGCGGTGTTCAGATCGACCCGCAGATATTCTGTCAGTGCCGTCTGCTCCGGGAGCGGCTGTGGCTTCGTGTCCTTCAGCGGAACGGCATACCAGAACGCCAGCACCACGAACAACACGCACGCTGCGCCAGCCGCCAGCAGAAACAGCAGCTCAACTTTCGCCTGCTTTGACAGCGGTGTTTTACTCATTCTACCTGAAACCTCATGAAAAGAAAAGCCCTCCGCACAAAAACACAGAGAGCTTTTCCCAAATTTTACATAGATTTTTCCGCATCCCGCACCATGCGGTACAGGATCTCTGCTGCTGCGCCGCTGGTGCGGTCGGTCATGGTGACCTTCTGTGCGGCAAGGCGCAGCTCTGCCGGGGCATCTGCTGCCACGGCACTCTGCCCTGCTGCGCGCATCAGTTCCAGCATGGGCAGGCTCCCTGCCAGCACCAGAACATTCTCCGGCGCAACACCTGCCGGCTGGCAGACGGCCGCCAGCATCTCGGCACCGCTGACCTTGCCCGGGCTGAGTACAAGAGTGTCCGCCCCTGCACGCTCTGCCAGCACCACAGCCGCACTGTCCCCCAGCGCTTTTTCAAGCTGAGAGACCAGGGGCATCCCCTTGCGATCCTGATACAGCAGCACGCGCAGAACGTCCTCGCTGCGCAGATCGGCCGGGTTTTGCAGCAGATACGGCGTCCACTCCTGCCGCAGGTGGGCTTCCAGCGTGTCGCTCATCCGCAGGACGCGGGTCGTCCCGTCCTGCATCTGAAGTGCCGCGCCCACACCGGACTCCATCGGAAGGCGGGCAAACAGCCCCGCCTCTTGCCCTGCAAAGCTGCAAAGCGGCTGCGCTGCACCGTCCGCATACTTGTATGCCAGCGTACCGCCGCAGACCAGCGCCGGAGCCGCCAGGCCAATGCCGCCAAGCACTGCACGCACCGCCTTGGGCGAACGCTGCGAAAACACGGTCAGCTGGCCGCCGCGGCTGCAAAAGAGCTGCAGAACATCCCGCACGAGCTGCGGCATATTCCCGGTCTCGTCCAGCAAAAGGTTATCCAGATCGCACAGGACCAGAGTATCTTCCAGACGGCTCATACCTTTCCCCTCCTGAGCGTTGTAAGAAAACGCGTAAAGTATTCCGGCAGCTCCGAATCAAACCGAAGCTGCTCCCCGGTGATCGGGTGCACAAAGCCCAGTGTCTTGGCGTGCAGGCACTGCCCGTGCAGGCTAGTGATGCAGTTATGTGGGCCATACACCGCATCGCCCGCGACCGGGTGATGGATGGATGCCATGTGCACACGGATCTGATGGGTGCGACCGGTCTTAAGGCGGCACTCCAGAAGAGTGAACTCACCCAGACGCTCCAGCACCCTGTAGCCTGTGTAGGCGTACTTGGTGTGCGGCTCATTGTCCCCATAGACCGCCATCTTCTTGCGGTCGGTCCTGGAACGCCCCAGATTCGCTTCCACAAAGCCTTCGTCCTGCGCAAAGCCGCCGTAGACCACGGTCTGGTAGGCGCGCTCCACGCTGTGCACTGCCATCTGCTGCGATAACCCGATATGGGTCGCATCATCCTTGGCAATGACCAGAAGGCCGCTGGTGTCCTTATCGATGCGGTGCACGATGCCGGGGCGGATCTCGCCGCCAATGCCGGAGAGACTCCCCTTGCAGTGCCACAGCAGCGCGTTGACCAGTGTTCTGTCCGGATTGCCGGGCGCGGGGTGCACCACCATGCCCTTGGGCTTGTTGACCACCAGAAGATGCGCATCCTCGTACACGATATTCAGCGGGATCTCCTGCGGAACCGCCTCGATGGGCTTTGCATCCGGGATCTCCAGCAGAACGATATCGCCCGCCTTGAGCTTGAGGCTCTTTGCCACGCTCTTGCCATTGCACAGCACATGGCCGTCAGCAACGAGCGCTTGCAGCGCACTGCGGGAAAGGCCGGTATCCTCACCGCTCAAAAAGCGGTCGATGCGCTGGCCCGCAGTCTCAGCTTCCACAACAAATTCACGCTGTTCCATCGTTTACTGCTCCTTTGATGCGTCCGGCTGTTCGGCATGTGCTTCTTCCAGAAAGATCACGAGCACCCACAGCGCAACGCCCACGCACACACAGATATCCGCAAAATTGAACACCGCAAAGCGCATGAACAGCAGGTTGATGTAGTCCACCACCTCGCCGTTGAGCACACGGTCGATCAGGTTGCCGATGCCGCCTGCCAGCACAAGGATCAGCGAGAGCTGCTGCAACAACTTGCCCCGGCTGCGGAAGAACAGGATGTATGCGATCAGCAGCAGTGCCGCGCTGGTCGCCACGATAAGAAAGAGCTGCTTGCCGCTGAGCAGGCTGAATGCCATGCCCTGATTGAGCACAAAACGCAGCTCCACGAGATGCGGGATCAGCGGCATAGAACCGACCGGTTCCAGCACCCTGACTGCCCACAGCTTGATCGCCTGATCGATGCCGACCAGTGCGGCGACCGAGATCAGGTTGAAAATAACAAACGACATAGGTCTTCTCCCTGAGGTTGTAATAAAAAGAAAGGGCGGCGCTCCCCTTGGAGCAGGGAGCGCCGCCCTCAAAATCAGATGGTTTTGAGAAAGGCAGGCTTTTTATGCCTCAACCACGCTTGCGCAGCGTGCGCACAGAGTAGCGTGTGCCGGGTGAGTGCCGATGTCGGAAGAGTACTTCCAGCAGCGCTCGCACTTCTCGCCCGTAGCGTGCACAGCAGCAACGCCCAGACCCTCGACAGCACCTGCTGCACCGCCTTCGCCCTTGACCAGCTCCACATGGGAGACGATCATCAGATCAGCCAGCTCGTCCATTGCAACGCTGTTGAGCAGTGCATAGACTTCATCGCTGCAGTACAGGGTCACAGAAGCTTCCAGAGATGCACCAATGAGCTTCTCTGCACGAGCCTGCTCCAGCACCTTCTTCACTTCGTCACGCACAGCAATGAGCTTTGCCCACTTTGCCTTGAACTCCTCAGAAGCGGCATACTCGCCAGCCTTGGGCATATCCTCAAAGACAACATACTTGTTCATGCCGTCCATCTTGGGCATAAAGTCCCAGATCTCCTGGCTGGTGAAGCACAGGATGGGCGCAATGATCTTGTCCAGAGCGACCAGGATCTTATACATCGCGGTCTGTGCTGCGCGGCGGCCGGTGCCGTTGGTGCAGTACAGGCGATCCTTTGCAACGTCCAGATAGAAGTTGGACATTGCCACGACGCAGAAGTTATAGACTGCATGATAGACCTTGTTGAAGTCGTAGGATGCATAGCCTGCATTGGTCGCAACGAGCAGATCGTCCAGAGCAGCCAGTGCCCAGCGATCGATCTCCAGCAGCTGATCGTCTGCCACGCAGTCGGTGTTGGGATCAAAGCCGTCGAGGTTGCCCAGAATGAAGCGAGCAGTGTTGCGGATCTTACGGTAAGCCTCGCTCAGCTGCTTGAAGATGTTCTTGCCCGCACGCACGTCCACGGTGTAATCCGAGGAAGCGACCCACAGACGGATCAGGTCAGCACCGTAGTCCTTGATGATCTCGCTGGGCTCCACGCCGTTGCCGGCGCTCTTGTGCATCTGCTTGCCCTGCTCGTCCACGACCCAGCCGTGGCACAGAACAGACTTGAAAGGTGCGCAGCCGTTGCTTGCAACGCTGGTCAGCAGGCTGGACTGGAACCAGCCGCGGAACTGGTCGCCGCCTTCCAGATACATATCTGCGGGGAAACGCAGCTCGCTGCGCTCCTGCAGAACTGCAGTATGGGTAGAACCGGAGTCATACCAGACGTCCATGATGTCGGTATCCTTCTCCCAGTCCGAAGCGCCGCACTTCTCGCACACTTCGCCCGCGGGGATGATCTGGTCGGCCTCGTACTTATACCAGGCATCCGAGCCTTCCTTGCGGAACAGTGCGCTGACGGCCTTGATGGATTCCTCAGTGATGTGGTAAGCGCCGCACTTCTTACAGGTGAAGGACGGGATCGGCACGCCCCAGGTACGCTGACGGCTGATGCACCAGTCGTTGCGGTCACGCACCATGCCCATCATGCGGTCATGACCCCAATCGGGCATCCAGGTGACGGTATCGATCGCCTGGTTGACATCCTCGCGGAACTTTGCAATGGAGCAGAACCACTGCTCGGTCGCACGGAAGATGATGGGGTTGTGGCAGCGCCAGCAGTGGGGATACTGGTGCTTGATGTGCACCTGACCCATGACTGCACCGGAAGCGGTCAAATCAGCCAGAATGGTCTTGTTTGCCGCCCACACGCGCTGGCCTGCGTACTTGCCCGCCAGCTCAGTGAGGTAACCGCCGTCATCCACCGGAACGGTGACCTGCACCTGCGGATACTTCTGGCTCACGTTGAAGTCGTCCACGCCGTGGCCGCCTGCGGTATGAACGCAGCCGGAACCGCTCTCCAGCGTGACATGATCGCCCAGAATGACATAGCCCTGCTTGGGCAGATAAACGTGCTGATAACGCATCAGCTCGAACTCAGCACCGCTGACCGGCTCACCGACGATCTCGTACTCGGTAATGCCGCAGGCATCCATGACGCTCTTGACCAGATCGGTCGCCATGATGTGGAACTCCTCACCGATCTTGACGAAGGAGTACTCGAACTGACCGTTCAGGCAGATCGCTTCGTTTGCAGGCAGGGTCCAAGTGGTGGTGGTCCAGATCACAAAGTAGGTCTTGTCCATCGGGATGCCGTACTTTGCCAGCACACCGTTGGGATCCTCGGAGACATGGAAACGGACAAAGATGGAATCACAATCGTCCTCACCATACTCGATCTCTGCCTCAGCCAGAGCGGTGCGGCAGTCCGGGCACCAGTAGACCGGCTTCAGACCCTTATAGATGTAGCCCTTCTTGGCCATCTCGCCGAAGATCTCGATCTGATGTGCCTCAAAAGCGGGATCCAGCGTCAGGTACGGATGCTCAAAGTCACCGATGACACCCAGACGCTTGAACTGATCGCTCATGATGTCGATGTGCTCAGTAGCGAACTTTTCACAGATCTGACGCAGCTCGAGCTTGGTGATGTCCTTCTTCTTCTCACCGACAGAAGACAGTGCCTTCAGCTCGATGGGCAGACCGTGGGTATCAAAGCCGGGAACATACGGAGCCTTGAAGCCTTCCATGTTCTTTTCACGGATGATGATATCCTTGACGATCTTGTTCAGCGCAGTACCCATGTGGATATTGCCGTTCGCGTACGGAGGGCCGTCATGCAGGATGAACAGGGGCTTGCCCTCGTTATGCTTCATGAGCTGACCGTACAGGTCGTTATCGTCCCAATCCTTGAGCATGACCGGCTCCTTCTTGGGCAGACCGGCGCGCATCTCAAACAGGGTCTTGGGCAGATTCATCGTACTATCGTACTGAGATTTGTTCTTAGCCAATGGTTACACACTCCTCTAATTTTTGCTTATGAAACGCCTTATTCGCTGAACTGGATGCCCTGAAAAGCATCATAGTCCGGCGCATCCGGCTTTAACTCTGCAGGGGGATCGAGCTTGAGCTGACTTTCGTCTTTTTCCCAAAAATCCTCGCTGCTTTCAGCCGCCAAGGTCTCATCGACATCCGCGGCAGGTTCGGCAATTTCCGGTTCCTCATCGGGGACCTGCTGTGCAGTCTGCACTGCTTCTTCCTGCTCCGGAGCAGTTTCCAGCTCATCCTCTGCTTCCTCTACAGGATCTTCCTTCTGGAACTCCGGCAGACGGCTCAGGGATTCCACATGAGCACGGTAGATATTCAGCACATCCGACTTGAAGCGGCTCACTTCCAGACGAACGCGGTCGTACTCGCGCTCTTCTGCCACACGCTTATCGTTCGCTTCGGTAATGATCTCCTCCGCACGCTCAGTCGCCTTCTGAAGCAGCTCGTTTGCGTCACGGATAACGTCATCCCCCCGCAGATTTGCACGGTGGAGGATCTCCTCCGCCTTCTGGTTTGCTTCACGGATGACGTTCTCGCCCATGCGCTGTGCATTGATCAGCGCGCTCTTGAGCATATCGCCGTCTGCCTCAAAGCCCTCCAGAGACTGCTGGAGCTTCTTGTTTTCCGCCGTCAGCTCCTCGATCTGCTTGCGCAGCTGCTCGATCTGAGCGGCATCCTGCTTCATCTGCTCTTCGACTTTATCCAGAAAACGATCGACATCCTCTGTACGGTAGCCGCGGAGATTTTTTTCAAACTGCACCGAGCGGACATCCTGTGGAGTCAGCATAGTCATTTCCTCCCATTGCTTTTAATATTGAAAGAACTCAATGATCATACGATCTTTTTTACTTTTCCCGGGCAATGCCGTCAAAGCAAAGCGCCCTTTGCCGCGGATGGTGAACACATCACCCTCATACACCGCCGCATGCGGCTTGTCCTGCGGAAGATGGTTAATCTCCACCCTGCCTGCTTCGATCAGCTCGGCTGCTGCTCCACGGCTGCAGTGCAGCATGGCAGAAAGCACCGCGTCCAGCCGCAGCGAGGACACCGTTGCCGTCCGCGTTTCCCGCTGTATCTGCGGGAACTGCGGCACCTCATCCAGTGCGAGCAGCCGGGTCGTCAGCTCGGTGCGCCCTGCCGAAAACAGCTCCCGGCAGATCAGCTGTGCCGCCGGTTCCAGTGCAAAGACGTATGCTGTGCCCGGCTCATTCTCCGGCAGAACGATATCGCCCAGCGCTTCCCTGCGCAGCTCCAGCCCCATCAGGCTGCCAAGATAATCCTTGTGCGCGGGCAGAGATGACCCGCTGAAGGTACGGCATTTGAGCTGCACACAGCAGACCGGGCACTGGCCGTAGCTCTGCTCCGGCTCCATGCAAAGCACCTTACGCTCCGCACCGGGCCATCCGCCTTCAAAGCGGAAGCCCTCCTGCACCTCAGCACGCCCCAGAGCGGCACGCGCCAGATCCTGCTCCCGATCACTCAAAAACGCAGAATAGCGGGCGATCCTGCGGGTCTGCGCCGTGCGTGCAAGATCCTCGATATGCCGCATGAGAAAACGCTCTTCATCATTGCGGGCAGGGATAAAGCCACGGGAGCTTTTGGGTGCCGGATCAATAGAACGCGCCATTGCTCTCCAGCTCGTCCAGCAGATCGCCCATAATATCTACGTTGTACGGAGTAATGATAAAGGTGCTGTTTGCGACCCGCTTGATCTGACCATTGTTCGCATAGGCCACACCGGACAGGAAATCCACCAGACGGCGGGAAACCTCTTTGTTGGTCGATTCCAGGTTCAGCACAACAGTGCGCTTGTTGTTCAAATGATCCGCAATGGTGCTTGCATCCTCAAAGCGCTCCGGCTTGACCAGAACGACCTTGAGCTGAGTGGTCGCATGGATGTTGACGACCTTGTTCTTCTTGGCGCCTTCCTCCGGCTCTTCCTCGTCATCCGCCCCAAAGCCGATGCCGTTGTTATTGTTCACCATCTGAGGGCCGTCATCGATGTACTGATCTTCGTACTCATCACCCTCACCGATCAATCCTCTTTTGATGCTATCCAGAAAAGACATTTAGATTACTCCTTTCGATCAGGCGACACACGGTCCGCCCGGCATTTTTGCATAAATACAAATAGCTCTATCTATTATCGGATTTTTTGCCGCAGATGTCAATAACTATAAAAGCTTTCCGTCATATAAATTTTGACCGGAAACGATGATCTCGTCATAAATCCGCACCTGACTGACCGATCCAGCCGTCCCTTTGGGCAAAACAAGGAGGTAGTCATCCTGCCGGATCAGTGGATGCTGCTCATCCACCGGGTCGATCCGGCAAAACCGTGCGATATTGCCAAACTTGACATACACGCCGGGAATATAGTTCTCACCCTGCGTTTCAGACTCCGTGCCGTCCTCTTTGAGGTAGTGCACCGCAGCCGCCGGGATCAGAAGCCCGGTGTCGTCGCCCACTGTGATCTGTGCCGATGCATGGTTCAGCCGCAGCACATCTCCGTTGATGGTGCTGCAGGTCAGCACGAACCGTGCCAGACCGCTCTGCGCATCGATCGTCACCTCTGTAACCGTTGCTTTCAGCTCGTCTTCCACCCGGCCCGGAAAGCTGATGGTCACTGCACTGCGGCGGGGCTTGCCGTCGGAGCCGAGCAGCTTTTCTGCCTGCTGGGCACTGCAAACACCCACATACTTCCACGAGAATCCGGAAACAAGCTTGCCGACACAGCCTTCCAGTGCAAGCTCCGGCTCAGCATCCAGATACTGCCGGAACTGCTGCACATCCAGCGCAAGGATGTCCTCTGCGCCGGCATTGAGCCGCCCGCTGACAGCTGCGCGCACAAAATAGCCGGTCGACGGTGCCGTGATCCGTTCCGGGCTGCCAAGCTGCGCCTGTACCGCCTTTGTCTGCTGGGTCAGCTGGTCGATCTGCTGCGAGAAATCCGCCGCATCCCCCGTTACGATCCAAAGCTTGTTCTGTGCCAGAAGATATGCATTCGCATCCTCATCGGTCTGCCCGTATTCCTGCCGATCCAAAGCATCCAGCAGGTCATACATCGCCGCAGAACGCTCCTTGAGCAGCATATCGATCTGCAGTGCAGAGGTGTTCTGTGATTTTTGCAGCAGTGCGATCTGATCCTCCAGCTCGGTCAACTGCTGGCGGTACGCCGCCTGTGACGCATTGGTGTAGATCTCCGCGACCGGTGTCCCGGCCGAAACGCGCTCACCATCCGCCACAAGATAGCCCAGCTCTCCTCCGCCGCTCAAATAGCGTTCCTCAAACAGCAGCACACCGTCTGCCGTCACGGTGTCGGACACCGTTGCCGGGAGCGCGGTCTCATAGGTATTCTCCGGGAACAGGATCTGAAACGCCTGATAGCCCACATAGCACGCCGCCACCAGCAAAAACAGCAGCAGCGCGCCCGCCAGTGACAGCAAAACGCGGGGCATTCCCGGTGTTTTCTGCGTTTCTCGCGGCATTTAAGATCACTCCTTTGATAAAAAGTCCTGCGTCAGTCTGCAAGCGGTCCGGCGCACATCCGGCTCACCGGCATCCAGCCAGACCACGCCTTCCATGTGGCGGAACCATGTCAGCTGGCGCTTGGCGTAGTTGCGGGATGCCTGCTTGAGCTTGTCCGCACACGCCTGCAAGGGCGCAGTCCGTTCAAAATACGGGAAGAATTCCTTATAACCGATCGCCTGCGCCGCCGTGCGGAACCGTTCCCGGTTCTTCCAGACCAGCTCTGCTTCCTCTAAAAGCCCCTGTTCCAGCATTTTGTCCACCCGCAGATCGATGCGCTGATACAGCGCCGCCCTGTCCGGGAAGTCCAGCCCCAGGATCAGGCTGCGGTATGGGCGTTCCGGCGGCAGGGACTCTGCCTTTTGCTCACTGAGCCGCTTGCCGGTCGCACGGAAATGCTCCAGTGCACGCAGCACCCGCACCTGATTGTTCGGGTGGATGGACGCGGCCGCCTCCGGATCCACCTCACAAAGTTGGTCGTACATCGCAGCCGGGCCTTTTTCCGTAAGTTCTGCAGCAAGCTGCTCCCGCAGGCCGTCCGGCGTTTTTTCCGCGGTGAAGCGCACGCCATATAAAAAGCTCTGGACATACAGCCCGGTCCCGCCCACAAGGATGGGCAGCTTCCGGCGGGCAGAGATCTCCGCTTCCAGCCGCGCGGCCATTGCGGTGAAATCCGCCACGCTGAACAGCTCGTCCGGCGCAAGGATATCCACCCCGTGATGCGGGATGCCATGAGTCTCTTCCGGCGTGACCTTCGCCGTGCCGACATCCAGCCCTTTGTAGATCTGCATCGAGTCCGAGCTGATGATCTCGCCGCCGAACTGTTCGGCAAGCGCTACGCCCAGCGCGGTCTTTCCGGTCGCAGTGGGACCAACGACTGCCACCACCGGATGTTTAAACGATTCGCCCAAACTGTTTTTCCAGCTCCTTTCGGGTAAGTTTCAGAACGCAGGGACGCCCATGCGGGCAGAAAGGAGGCACCTCGCCGGAAAGGATCTTCTGCGCCAGTGCCATCAGTTCCTGCGGCGAGGAATTGTCCCCCGCCTTGATCGCCGCACGGCAGGAGATGGAGTGCAGCACCCACTCGGTGTGCTCGGTCAGCGCATCCCGCCCGCCGTGCAAAAGCTTGGATGCGATCTCGACCAGGATGCCTTCGATATCCTGTGTTTCCACATCGGCAGGCACTGCACGGAGCACCACCGTATTGCCGCCAAAGTCATCGATCTCCAGACCCGCGTTTTCCAGCAGAGGGATATTGTCCAGCAGTGCCTGCTTTTCTTCGGCAGAAAGGTTGATCGCCGTGGGATCCAGCAGCATCTGGCTGGGCACGTTGCCGTAATTCGCCGCCAGCTTTTCGTACAACATTCGTTCATGTGCGGCATGCTTATCGATCAGGCACAGCTCATCCCCGCGCTCGGTCAGGATATAGGTACGGAACACCTCACCCACATAGCGCAGCGGTTCTTCTTCCTCCGCCATATCGAAGCCGAGCTGTTCCGGTTCGATCTCCGGCTCCGGCTGCGGCGGCATCGGTACAACTGCCAGTCTCGGCTCTGGCTGAACTGCCGCCCATGCCGCCATGTGATCCTGCTTCGGCTGGTCATTTGTCTCCTCTGCAAAGGGATCCACGTCCAGCTGTGCTTCGCTGGCGGCCGCGCGGAACGGTTCTGCTGCCGGGCGTTCCGGTTCCTTCTTCGGGCTGCGCAGGGTCATAAAGGGATCCAGCAGATCCTCGTCTGAACTGGCACGCCAGCGCGGACGGGGCGGTTCTGCCGGGCGCGGCATCACCGGCTCCGTCTTTTGCGCCTCTGTGTGCGCCGGAGCCGGTGCAGCGGGCTGCTGCGCCGCACGCGGCAAAGCCCCCGGTGCAGCCTGACCCGAAATGATTGCCGAAAGACCTGTAAAGCAATTTTGCTTTGCAGTATTTTCCGTTTTGTGTCCGTCAATTTTTTTGTTTTCTTCGATTTTCTCAGGTTTTCCCGCATCAAAGACAAACTGGCGTTCTCCGGTGCCAGGCTGCGCCAAAGCCAGCTTGACGGCATGGTACACCACGTCAAAAACATCATTTTCCCGGGCAAAGCGTGCCTCGATTTTAGCCGGATGCACATTGACATCCACAAGCTCGGTCGGCATTTCCAGCATCAGGATACCGCCCGGGAACTTCCCCTGCATGGTCGTGCCTTTGAACGCCATCTCCATGCCCGCCATCATCGTGCGGTTGCGCACATAACGCCCGTTGATGTAAAAATGCTGCATGCTCCGGCTTGCGCGGCAGCTCTTGGGCTGGGTGACCAGACCCTTGATCCGGTAAACACCTTCCTGATTGTCCACCTCGACAAGGTCGCGGCTGAACTCACGCCCCAGCACTGCGTAGGCAGCACCGCGCAGCGTACCGTCACCGGGGGTGACATACTGCAGCTTGCCCTCCCGGACGAACTTCACGCTCACTTCCGGGTGGCTCAGTGCCACACGCGCCACATTGTCTGCAACAAAAGTCCCTTCGCTGGAATCCTTCTTCAAGAACTTCATGCGGGCGGGAGTGTTGTAGAACAGATCCCTCACCCGGATGGTCGTGCCCACTGCGCGCGCACCCGGCTCGCGGGAAACCTCCTCCCCGCCCTCGATACGGTAGACGGTCGCAAACTCGTCCACCTCGGTGCGAGTCAGCAGCTCCACCCGCGACACACTCGCAATGGATGCCAGCGCTTCACCGCGGAAGCCCAGCGTATGGATGCTGTACAGGTCATCCGGGTTCTGGATCTTGCTGGTCGCATGGCGGATGAATGCTGTGGAAATATATTCTGCTTCAATGCCGGAGCCGTTGTCGCTGATCTCGATCAGCTTGACGCCGCCCGACTCAATACTGACGGTGATCTGGGTCGCACCCGCATCGATCGAGTTCTCGATCAGCTCCTTGACGACCGAAGCCGGCCGCTCGACCACCTCGCCTGCGGCGATCAGCTCTGCGGTGTGCTTGTCCAAAACATGGATCACAGCCATGGGGTATCTCCCTCCTTTTCCGGGTCAGTTCCGTCCGGCTCAGCCGTTCAGGCTCCCTTTCATGGTCTTTTTCAGCTCGTACAGGAAGTTCAGCGCTTCGATCGGGGTCAGCG
>CAZUDU010000037.1:9162-12742 GCA_964619455.1 uncultured Faecalibacterium sp. | reverse complement strand
GCCGCCCTCCGGCGCAAGTATTTCACGTTTTACGAACAGATATTGTGCAGATGATTGACACAGCCCCCTGTCCTCTGTTATAATATAAACAACTTTTTGATTGAAAAAGTCGTTTATGTTTAAATTTAAAGCCAACCGCCAATTGGAGGTATTTTTATGATCCGTATCCTTACCGATTCCGCCTGTGACATCCTGCCTGCCGAAGCGCAGAAGCTGGGTGTCACCGTCATCCCGCTGAACGTCACGCTGGAGGACGGCACCGTTCTGCGGGACGGCATCGACCAGACCCCTACCGAATATTACGAGCATCTGGCATCCTGCCACAAGCTGCCCACCACCAGCCAGCCCAGCCCGGAACTGTTTGAGCGGTTCTATCTGGAAGCCGCTGCCGCCGGGGACGAAGTGCTGGGCATCTTCCTCTCCCACGAGCTGTCCGGCACCTATCAGTGTGCAAAGCTCGCGGCCGACATCGCCAATGTGGACAATGTTGTTTTTGTGGACAGCATGTCCTTGTGCTTCGGTCAGGCACTTCTGGTTCGTCTGGCGGTGCGTCTGCGGGATGACGGCAAGAGCGTCACCCAGATCGCAGCCACGCTGGAGCACGCCAAGGAGCATCTGCACATCATTGCCGCTGTGGATGACCTGAAGTATCTGCGCAAGGGCGGCCGTCTGCCCGCAGCCGTTGCGGTTGCCGGCGGTATGCTGGGCATCAAGCCCCTGCTTACGGTCAAAGAGGGCAAGGTCGCCATGGCGGGCAAAGCACGCGGTCTGCCCGGCGCTTACGTTGCGCTGTTCAAGATGGTCGAGGAACTGGGCGGCATCCATCCGGAGTTCCCTGCTATTGCAGGTTATAGCGTCTCTCAGCGGGAGGCACAGCCCATCGTGACCTATCTGAAAGACAACCTGCATCTGGAACAGCCGCTCATCAGCCAGATCGGCTGCGTCATCGGCACTCATACCGGTCCTGGCACCTTTGGCATCGCCTTCTTCGACAAGGATCTCTGCCTTGCGTGATCCGATCTTCTGAATCAGAACAACAAAAAAACATCCGCAGACTTACCCCAATGAAAGGTCTGCGGATGTTTTTCCTCGCACGAAAGCACGCTGAAGAGTTCGCTGAACCTGTACACACGCCATGACCTTTTTCCGCAAGGATCATCTGCGCGGTCCGTCAAGACAGGCATCGTTATCATGGATCGCGATGAAACGACTCTTCAACAGCTTTACCGTTTTACAACGCTTTCCGGCTTGCAGGCCTCAGCGTCTGAGCCTATTATACGGGCTCCGCGGATGATTGCAAGGCACTTGCCTCAAAACGACATTCATCCGCCCTGAAACGACGTTCGTTGAAAAAAACTCCGCCCTCCGGCTGATGCCGGAGGGCGGAGTTTCTTTTTCTTGGCAGATCAATCTGTTTTGGCGCTCGTTTCCGGCTGACTGTTCAGCGATTGAAGCAGCCTCACATCCACGCTCGGCAAACTCTTGATCTTTGACGCATCGAACAGGATGCAGCCGCAGTGTCCCTTGAACGTCGGGAAACAGATGATCTTGAGGTGGGTATCGATCTCCGGGCTGTAGTCCATGATCTCAAGCGTTTCCCCATAGAGCAGTGCACGTTCATAGGTACGCACCCACTTGGAGTCCATGTTGCTGAACAGGCTGCCGAACGAGCTGTTCACGAGCCGCTCCAGCGGAACCTTTTCCAGCGCGGCCAGCGCCGGGTTTGCGTAGCGGAAGATCCAGTCTACCGCACGCTTTTCCTCATCAAAGACCATCTCGATATCCGTAAATGCAAACGGCATCGCATCAAAGCTGCTGTAATGGCGGCGATATTCCTCTGCCGTGTGCGGCGCATCGGTGTGATCAAAACTGCGGATGAGGGACTGCTGCTGGGTCAGGAACTGTTCAATGATCTGCTTTTTCTTGCGTTTGGTGTAGATCAGCGCCTCGCCATTGATCAGCTCGATGCGGTCGGTGATCTCATGGATCGCCATGACCGAGACGATGCAGCCCCGGTGGATGGGAAGGAACCGTTCGCCCAATGCCGCTTTCAGCTCTGCCAGGGTCATCCGGGTCTCATACACCGTTCCTCCGGAGAGATGGATCTCTGCGACCTTTTCCACCATAAGCACATACAGGATGGTGCTGGCATTCAGCACGATCTTTTTGCCGCCGGAGATGATCGAAAGGTGATTCGTTTCCATTCAGTCACTCCTGCGCTCA
The DNA here is from genome assembly GCA_964619455.1 of uncultured Faecalibacterium sp. GTDB lineage: Bacteria > Bacillota > Clostridia > Oscillospirales > Ruminococcaceae > Faecalibacterium. The sequence goes on along the minus strand of CAZUDU010000037.1, from coordinate 10,519 downwards.
GTCCAGATACAGTCTGCCCTCGCAGGCAAGCACCTGATCGAGGATCATGCGGGAGACCTTGGCACCATAGACCATCGCCGGGTGGTCGTTGTATTCGATGATATCATTAAATTCCTTGTTCATCAGCACGATGACGTATTCGCCATACGGAGTATGCACGATGCCGCCGTCGTTGCGGCAGGCGTTCATGCTGCCGCTCTTGCTGGCGACCCAGATCAGCTCCTCGGCACCGGTTTCCTCGCAGTCCAGATAGTACTGGGGGAAGTTGTGGGTAAGCATATTGTTGTAGTGCTGCTGGCGCAGGATCTTGAGCATCTCGGCGCTCGCTTCGGCACTGACGAGGGTCCCCTTTGCGATCTGGGCAAACAGCGCCGCGTAGTCGCGCGGGGTCGTGGTGCCCAGGGTGCGGTAGCGGTCAAAGTGCAGCGAGTTGTGCAGCCGGGTGTGCGCAAAGCCCAGCTCCCGGATGCAGTCGTTGATGGTGTCCAGCCCCAGATAATCGATCAGCATATTGGTCGCGATGTTGTCCGAGCAGATGATCATCATGGTCGCGGTATCCCGCACCTTGAGGTGTGCACCCACGCCCAGCGCGCGCAGCATGCCGGAGCCGTCCACGAACTGGCTTGCTTCGTAGGTGATCTCCTCCTCCAGATCTGCCTTGCCGCGCTGCACCTGAAGATAGAGTGCCGCCAGCAGGAAGGTCTTGATCGTGGAAGCGGTCTCGAACTCCTCGTCCGCGCCGCGCTCCACCGTGTGACCGCGCAGGTCATCCACAAAAACACTCATCTTGCCCTGATAGGAGTACAGCTCGGCATCGATGCGCTTTTCAAGGGTCATATTTTTATCCATTTTGGAAACCTCCTGTCGATTTTTACAGATTGTCCTCAAAGAACCGCATTGCATTGCGGTAGAAGATGCGCTCCACCTCGTCCTCGGTGAAGCCCTCGCGCCGCAGAGCATCTGCCAGCAGCGGGAGCTTGGAGCAGTCCGACAGCTCCAGATCGCCGCCGATGCCGTCAAAGTCGCTGCCAAGGGCGATCATCTCGATGCCGCCCACCTTTTTGAAGTGTGCTGCATGCTTTGCCATCAGTGCGGTGGTGCTGCGGCACAGCTCCGGGCGGGGCTGGTCATCCAGAAAACCGCAGCAGTAGTTCAGACCCACAAGGCAGCCGCGCTCTGCCATGGCGCGGATCATCTCATCGGTCAGGTTGCGGCAGTGCGGCGCCAGAGCACGGCAGTTGGAGTGGCTTGCTGCAAAGGGGCGGGTGGAATGCTCCACGATATCCCAGAAGCCCTTGTCGGACAGATGGCTTACGTCCGCAATGATGTGCAGCCGCTCCATCTCTGCCAGAAATGC
>CAZUDU010000037.1:0-9062 GCA_964619455.1 uncultured Faecalibacterium sp. | reverse complement strand
TCGGCACCGGGGGTCTTGTCTGCCAGATTGACAAAGGCGGCAAAGCATTGCAGCATATAATCGCCTTTTTGTAATTTTTCCAGATCGATATGCAGATCGTTGTGCAAAAAGCTCTTGGGGCTGTTCGCCTTTTCCGCGTAGCGCAGCTCATTCAGAGTGTCACAATGCAGATCCCAGACTTTCATCGTTCCCTCTCCTTTTTCTCAAAAAATGCTTCCCACCGCGTACAGGCTCTGGAGCAGATCCTCCCGGTAGAGCGGGTCGGCAGGGTCAAGGCTGTTGATGACCACGCCGCCGCTTGCTGCAGCGCCGGTGGAGTGGATGTACCGTCCCTCGCCCAGATACAGCGCGATGTGCCCGGGGAAATAGAGTGCATCGCCCCGCTTTTTGTCCTCAAAGGGGATGGCGTGCATCGCCCAGCCATCCACGAGCTTTGCGTCCCGGTAGATGAGCACCCCGCACTGGGCATACGCGCTGCTGACCAGACCTGAGCAGTCGATGCCGCGCCCGGACTTGCCGCCCCAGCGGTACTCGGTGCCCATGTAGCTTTCTGCCGCCTTGACCACTGCTTCGCGGAAGGCTTCTTCGCTGCCGCCGTGCCAGCGGTCCAGCGCCTTCTGCACCAGTTCGTCCGGCTTGCAGCCTTCGGCAAGCGCCAGCGCTTCGTCAAAGCGCCGCCCCGCCTGCTGGGTAAAGACCGCACCCATCCCGTAGCGCACCGTCTGGAGCCAGCCGGAACGCACATAGCCTTCCTGCCCGTCCACAAGTTCCACCTTCGTCCAGCCGGGGGTGGGTTCCGCTTCCGGCAGACGGCGCAGCACCGCACCCTTTTCCAGCTCGAACAGGCGCACCGCCGAGACCTTGGGCAGGCTCAGCACATCGGTCGCACGGCCGGCAGCGACAAGATCCGCTTCAAGGTATCCTTTCAGGAATGTTTCTTCAACAAAATACAGTTCGTTTTGCGACACATAGCCGTGGTAGCCGTAAAAGCTGACCACCTCTGCCATCTCTGCGGGGAGCTGTACCCCTTCGGCGGTCACGCCGCCGGGCATCGTGCGCACCTGACACGCCTGACCGTACAATCCTTCGTCCCCGATGGCAGACAGCAGCCCCTGCTCCCCCATTTTCGTCTTTTCCGGCAGGTCGTAAATGGTACCGACCGCCTTGCAGAAGATCGCGTAATTCATTCTGTCCCCTCCAACAATTGCAGCAGCTCTTCCGGCTTCATGGCAAGGATCGCGCCGTCTGCCGAGCCGGTGACGGTATCTGCCAGCAACTGCTTTGCCTGCTGCAATTCCACGATTTTTTCCTCAATGGTATCCTGTGCAATGAGCTTATACACCTGCACCGGGTTCTGCTGACCGATGCGGTAGGCGCGGTCGGTCGCCTGATTCTGTGCCGCCACGTTCCACCACGGGTCATAGTGGATAACGATATCCGCCGCCGTCAGGTTCAGACCCGTTCCACCTGCCCGCAGCGAGATCAGGAACACGCCCGCCTCCCCCGCGTTGAACCGGCGCACCAGCTCGGCGCGTACCGGCTTCGGGGTGGAGCCCTGCAGGGTAAAGTGACTCACGCCTGCTTCGTCCAGCCGTTTTGCCAGCAGCTCCAGCATGGAGGTAAACTGGCTGAACAGCAAAATGCGGTGCCCGCCCTCCACGGCGGCGGTGATCAGCTCCATGCAGGCATCCAGCTTGGCACTGCCGCCCGTCCAGTTGTCTGCCAGCAGACGCGGGTCGCAGCAGATCTGGCGCAGGCGCATCAGCACCGCGAACACCGCCATCTTGTCCTCTGGCTTTGCCGCACGCAGCTTATCCTTTGCGTCCACCACTGCCGCCAGATACAGCTTGCGCTGCTCTTCTTCCAGCTCGATGCGGTGGATATTCTCGGTCTTGGGCGGCAGCTCGCGCAGCACCTCCGACTTCATGCGGCGCAGGATGAACGGACCGGTGAGCTGGTTCAGCCGCCGGGCAGCCGTCTCGTCCCTGTCCTGCACGATGGGCTTTTCAAACCGGTTGCAGAAGTTCTTATACGGCGGCAGGTAGCCGGGCATCAGGAAGGAGAAGATGCTCCACAGTTCGCCCAGCCGGTTCTCCACCGGAGTACCGGTCAGTGCAAAGCGCACCTGACTGTGCACCCGGCAGACCGCCTTGTATTTTTGGGTAGTATGGTTCTTGATCGCCTGCGCTTCGTCCAGAATGCAGGCATAGAACGCCTGATTTTCGTAAAGCTCCTCGTCCCGGCGCATCAGGTCATAACTGGTCACCACGAGATCCGCCTCTGCCCACTGCCCCGCCAGCATCGCGCGGTGGGCTGCATCGCCGTCCACCACGACACAGCGCAGCTGCGGGGTGAACTTGCGGCATTCTTCCTCCCAGTTGAGCACCAGCGATGCCGGGCAGACGATCAGGCTGGGCAGGGTCTGCCCGCCTTCTTTCATTGCCAGAAGATAGCTCAGTACCTGCACCGTCTTGCCCAGACCCATATCGTCGGCCAGGATGCCGCCCATACCGTAACCATCCAGCGTACGCAGCCAGCGGTAACCGTCCCGCTGGTACTTGCGCAGCACCTTTTGCAGGCTCTGGGGCGGGGTGTATTCGCTGTCCTTCACCGCGTGGAAGCTGCGGCTGATCCGCCGGAACGCATCGTCGCGGTTGAAGCGCACCCCGCTCTGCCCCGACAGTGCCCAGTCCAGACTGGGTGCACGGTAGAGCGGAAGCACCGCGTGCCCGTTCTCCAGCACCGCGCCGGAAAGCTCCAGTGTTTCGTTCAGCTCGTCCAGCCCTTCCAGCGAGTCGTCCAGCCGCAAAAGCCGCCCGTCCCGCAGGCGGTGATAGCGTTTTTTCTGGTGCAGGCTCTTGAGCAGCGCACGCAGCTCCTCCACCGGGAACTCGCCCGTATCGACCTCCAGATCCAGCACACTGCCGTTGACCGACACCCCCACCGAGATCTTGGGCGGGGCGGTCTGTAAATTGCGGAAAGCATCACTCAGATAAACTTCGCCCGCCGCCAGCAGCGCGGGAACGCCCTCCTCCAGAAAGCGGTAGATCTCTTCATCATCCGCGGTCGAATATCGTTTGCCGTCCGGGTGCAGATAGGTGCCCAACAGCCGCTGGGCGCGGTTCTCGGCGCGGGCATCCCGCAAAAGCCCCGCCGGCACCGGTTCAAAGGGGGTCACGCGATCCTCACCATACAAAAACTCTGCATGGGCGCAGACGGTCATCTCGGCAGGAGCATCCAGATAGAACTGCACGACCGGCTCCAGCGGGATCTGGTTGAGCAGCAGCCGCTCCGGATCCTGAATGGTCAGCTTGCTGCCCAGCTCCGGCAGCACATAGCTGCAAAACGCCGTTGCGTCCGCTGTGGTAAAGAACAGGCTCTTGCCGCACAGCGCCTGCAATGCGGGCAGGATGCGGGCGCACTCGCTGCGGGAAAGACACCACAGGGTATCCTCGCTGAACAGGTAATCCTGATCCAGCCCGTGCACCGCACTCAGGGCAGGCTGTGCTTCCACCTGTACGCCGCCCCGCCGCCGTTCCACGGTCAGGGTCACATGGGGCAGCCCCTTTTTCAGCTCGTAGCCGCCCAGCATCCCGCTCTCGCGGTAAAGTTCTGCCAATGCGTCAAAGATCTCTCCGGTCAGGGGCAGCCCTCCCGCCGGACCATGCTCCACCGCGTAGCTGTAAGAGCGCACCACGTTGGTCTCCATGCTCTGCTTGGCGCTCACCTGACGGCGCAGCAGCCGCAAAAGCTCCTGTGCCGGCTCGTCAAAGGCTTCCCAGCAATGGACAAAGGCGAGCGATTTGCCATAGCTTGCGCTCTTGTTCTGAGCAATGTTGTCCAGCAGGATGGGGATGCTCTTGACCACATACTGCCGCCCGCCGTCCGAGATGCGCAGCCGCAGCCACGGCTGCTGCCCCGGCAGCAAAGTCAGCTCCGGCTCCAGCTGCACAAAGCCTGTGCGCTGCATAAGCGGCTGTACCGCCACCTCCTCCAGCGCGGTCTTCTGATAGGCTTCCAACAGGCGGGTCGCCTCGTAGTCCGACACCGGCGCTTCGCCGCGCCACTTCTTGCCGAACAGCATCTCCAGCCCGGAGGAATAGCTGTCCTTCCGGGGCGCTTCCGGGGCTTTGAGCTGGCTTGCGCCGCGCATCACGCCGGGGATCTCTTCGGGCTGGCTGACCACCGGCGGCTCACGATCTGCCGTTTCCAGCAGCAATGCGCCGATGTGCTTGCAATAGGAGCCGTCCCCGTTCTGGTTATAGGCACAGTCGCAGGACGCACTGACAAAGCTGCCGTTCTCCCGCAGCCACGCCTGCGTATAGTAGCACTCCGCGCCGCTGCCCTGCACCAACGCCGTCAGATGGCGCACGCCCTCGCTGTTGGTGGTCTCTGCCTTTTGCAGCAGCCGCTTGCGGTATTTCTCCGCCCTGTCGTAAACAGTCTTGCCCAGCAGTGCCCGGATCTCGCCAGTGTCCATCCCGGTCTCCCCCTTCTTACAATTTCAAAGCATCTGATTCTATAAGCATACCGCGTTCCGGCTCCGGATGCAAGAGAAAAATCCGTGTCATGTCATTTGGCCGCAGCACCAAAAAAGCGCTGTTCCCTGCGGGAACAGCGCTTTGCTTACAGTTTATTCATTGGTCTGGATGCGCAGCACATTTTCGCGGATCTTATCCAGCGTCTGCTCGCTGAGCACGTGCTCGACCTTGCAGGCATCCTCTGCGGCGGTCGCTTCGTCCACACCCAGCTGCACAAAGAAGCTCGTCAGCAGACGGTGACGGTCGTAGATGCGCTCTGCGATCTCACGCCCCGGTTCCAGCAAGGTCAGGTTGCCCTCGCCATCCACCGCGACATAGCCGTTCTCCCGCAGCTTTTTCATGGCGATGCTCACGCTGGCTTTGGTGAAGCCCAGCTCGTTGACAACGTCGATCGAGCGCACTTTGCCCATGCGCTGGTTGAGCATCAAAATCGTTTCAAGATAGTCTTCTGCGGATTGGTGGATCTGCATGATCTGTTTGCCTCCTGCCCGCCCCGGTTTTGGGGGGTATTCTCTGCCAGCCGCCCTGACGGCGTGGTATCAAGGATAGGATACCATATTCTACCCATTGATGCAAGCAATTCACAGAAAGTTTATACAAACAAACCACTTTGCCCTGTGCATTTTGTGCAGGTATGCTCCCCGCGTGTGGTGCATCTTACACAAGGCTCTGGCGGTACGCCTCCGGACCGGATTCATACAAATCGCCGCCGTGGGCATCCAGCACCACTGTCAGGGGCATATCCTCCACCGTCAGACGGCGCACCGCCTCACAGCCCAGATCCTCCCACGCGATCACTTCCAGCGTCTGGACGCTCTTTGCCATCAGCGCACCCGCACCGCCCAGCGCTGCCAGATAGACCGCACCGTTGCGCTGCACGGCCTGCTTGACCGCTGCATCCCGCTTGCCTTTGCCGATCATGATCTTGTTGCCCAGATCCAGAAGGCGGGGGCTCATGGCATCCATCCGCCCGCTGGTGGTGGGACCTGCCGAGCCGATCACCTCGCCCGGGCGCTCCGGGGTAGGACCAACGTAATAGATCGCGCTGCCTTCCAGCTCAAACGGGAGCTGCTCGCCCGCGTCCAGCGCTTCGATCATCCGTTTGTGCGCCTGGTCGCGCGCAGTGTACACCACACCGGACAGCCGCACCGTATCCCCTGCCTTGAGCGGCGCAAGGTCCTGTGCCGTGCAGGGCGTTTTCAGTTGATATTCCATCGTGATCCTCCTTACAGTTCCGCGCTGGCGCGGCGGGTAACATGGCAGGACACGTTGACTGCGGCGGGCAGACCCGCCACATGGGTAGGCATCTGCTCAATGGCAAGCCCCAGACAGGTGGTCTTGCCGCCAAAGCCCTGCGGTCCGATGCCCAGCTCGTTGATCGCTGCCAGCAGCTCCTGCTCCAGCGCCGCGTAGTAGGGATCGGGGTTCGGCTCGTCCAACGGGCGCAGCAGCGCTTTTTTGGCAAGGTAAGCGACCTTATCAAAGCTGCCGCCCACACCGATGCCCAGCACGATGGGCGGGCAGGGGTTGGAACCCGCCAGCCTGACCGTTTCCAGAACGAACTGCTTGAAGCCCTCCACGCCATCGGCGGGCTTGAGCATCTGGATACGGCTCATGTTCTCGCTGCCAAAGCCCTTGGGCGCGACCGTGATCTTGCAGCCGTCGCCGTCCACCAGATGCACCGTGATCGCCGCCGGGGTATTGTCCCCGGTATTGCCGCGGCGCAGCGGATCTGCCACGATGCTCTTACGCAGGTAGCCATCCGTATAGCCGCGGCGCACGCCCTCGTGGATGGCAGCCTCAAAGCTGCCCTCGATGTGCACCTCGGTGCCCATTTCCACGAACACACACGCCATGCCGGTATCCTGACAGATGGGCAGATCCGCTTCCTTTGCGGCGGAAAGGTTCGACCACAGCAGATCCAGCGTATTCTTTGCCAGATCCCACGGTTCTTCCTCCCGTGCGCGTGCCAGCGCCGCTTCCACATCCTTCGGCAGGCGGGTATTGGCTTCGATACAGAGCCGTGCAACGGTATCCGTAATGGTTTGTGCCGAAATGGTTCTCATCCTGTGCTCCTCCGCTTACAGGCGTGCCACGCCGGTCTCGCGTGCAGCCTTTGCCACAGCGTTTGCCACAGCCTCTGCCACACGGGGGTCGAATGCGCCGGGGATGATGTTCTCCTCGCTGCGATCCTCGTCCGTGATGAGGTCTGCAATGGCGTAGGCTGCCGCCAGCTTCATCTCGTTGTTGATATCACGGGCACGGACGCTCAGTGCACCCTTGAACAGACCGGGGAAGCACAGCACGTTGTTGACCTGATTGGGGAAATCGCTGCGGCCGGTCGCCATCACCCGCACACCGCCGGCCTTTGCCTCGTCCGGCATGATCTCCGGGGTGGGGTTCGCCATTGCAAAGACGATGGCATCCTTGTTCATAGTCTTGCACAGCTCGGTGGTCAGAGTGCCGGGGCGGGACACGCCGATGAACACATCTGCGCCCTCCAGTGCTTCCTTCAGGCCGCCCTTGATCTGGCGGGGGTTGGTCACCTCGCCCAGCCAGTTCTTGTGTGCTTCGGCGCTGTTGCAGCCCTTGTACAGGGTGCCGAACTGATCCACCGCCACGATATCCTTCGCACCGGCGGTCATGAGCATCTTGATGATGGCAGTGCCTGCGGCACCGGGTCCGTTCAGCACGATACGGACATCCTCCATCTTTTTGCCGACCACGCGCAGCGCATTGATGAGCGCCGCCGTGACCACGATAGCAGTACCATGCTGATCATCGTGGAAGACGGGGATCTCCAGCTCACGCTCCAGCGTCTCTTCGATCTCAAAGCACTCCGGGCTTTTGATGTCTTCCAGATTGATGCCGCCAAAGGTGGGTGCGATCGCCTTGCAGGCAGCGATCACCTCTTCGGCGCTGTTGGCATTGATGCAGATGGGGAAGGCATCCACGCCGCCGAACTCCTTGAACAGCACCGCCTTGCCCTCCATGACCGGCAGACCGGCTTCGGGGCCGATATCGCCCAGACCCAACACTGCCGTGCCGTTGGACACCACCGCGACCATGTTGCCCTTGAAGGTGTACTTATAGACATCCTCCGGGTTCTCCTTGATCTTGCGGCAAGGCTCTGCGACACCGGGGGTGTATGCAGTGGAAAGATCCTCGCGGGTCCTGACCTCCACCTTGCTCGTGATGCCCACCTTGCCCTTGTGGGTCTCGTGCATTTCCAGCGCAGCCTTGTTGTAATCCATGCTCGTATCCTCCGTTTTTTGTTCTAAGCCTTTTGCAGGCGCTAATTTCGCATTTTACTTGTTTATTGTAGCAGAACCGCCGGGGCATTTCCACCGGTTTTGGCGAGTTTTCCGCCCTGCAGTGGGCAAAAGTGTGACGATAACCGCGCACGAATTGTGGAATTTTTGAAAAAAACTTTTCTTTTTCACACAAACCCGATATAATGGAGTTCGTATCATCGTTTTGTGCCGGACGCTTTGTCCGGTCTTTTTAAGAGGAGGTATTTTCTTTTGAATCGTAAAATTCGCAGTATCCTCTGCGCCGTGTGCGCAGTCGCTGTTCTGGGCGTTGCTGCCGCCTGTAGCAAAACCGGCAGCGATCCCTCTGCCAGCCAGAGTGTTTCTTCCTACGGCACCGTAGACAGCTTTGATTATTCTTCCTTTGATTACAGCGACGGTCTGGACGACAACGGCCACTGGAGCGGTGTCAAGGCGCTGGACTACGTCACCCTGCCGGAGGATTTCGCTTCCATCGCCCTGTCCAAGTCCGAACTTGATCCGAGCGAGGTGGAGGTCCAGCTCCAGATCGACAGCCTGCTGAGCCAGTATGCTTCGGCACAGAGCATCACCGGGCGCGCCGCACAGCTCGGCGATATCGCCAACATCGACTACGTGGGCACTGTGGACGGCATCGCCTTCACCGGCGGCACCTACAGCGGCTACGACCTGACGCTGGGCAGCGGCTCCTTCATCGATGATTTCGAAGATCAGATCGTAGGGCACAACATCGGCGAGACCTTTGATGTGGTCGTCACCTTCCCCACTGGCTACGGCGATTCCACCGATGCCGAGGGCAAGACCCTTGTTCTGAGCGGTAAGGAAGCCGTGTTCTCGGTCACCCTGAACGCTCTGTCGGAGCAGGTCACCCCGGAACTGACCGACGCATGGGTGGATGCAACCTTTGGCATCACCGATGATCTGCACACCGCACAGGCCATGCGCGATTACATTACCAATGCAATGTACACCATGAACCTCGACAACGCTGTGATGGACTACCTGCTGAAGAACAGCAAGTTCGCGGACGAGCTGCCCAGCCAGATCGCGGACTATTACATCCGCATGTTCCTGAACTACCACTCTCAGCTCGCTGCCGCCTACGGTCTGGATCTGACATCCTATGCACAGGCAAAGGGTTACGCAGACCCGGACGCAATGCTGGCAGATTCCGATGCTTACTTTGCACACCTCGTCAAGCAGGATCTGCTGTTCCAGGCGGCTGCCGAGC
>CAZUDU010000036.1:0-12767 GCA_964619455.1 uncultured Faecalibacterium sp. | reverse complement strand
TGCGGGTATAGTAGACCACCTGCTCGTTGTCGCACGCACCGATGCAGCGCCCCACCACCGTGATCATCGCAAGGCCGATCGCCTGCCCGGGGATGCAGCCCATGCCGTCCAGATTGTTTGCCACTGCGTTAGCAGCGATCTGCACCGTGCCAAAGGTGGAGATCATGCTCACCACAAGGATGCGCCCCGCCTGAAACAGGCTGTTCTCGAATGCAGAAGGGATGCCGATGCCAAGGATACGCTTTGCAATGGCACCGTCCAGCCGGGTGGCCTTGGGCACCGTGAGTGCGTGTCCTTTCTGGTAGCATTTTGCAAGGATGAGCACTGCCGCCACCACGCGGGAGATCACGCTGGGCCAGGCAACGCCGTCCACCCCCATCCCAAGGCCGAAGATGCACACCGCATTGCCCACCACGTTGATCAGGTTCATCAGGATGCTGACCTGCATCGAGATCTTAGAGTTGCCCATACTGCGGAAGAGCGCCGCACCCGCGTTGTACAGCGCAAGAAACGGGTAGCTCAGTGCAATGACCTGTAGGTACAGCACGCCGGCTTCCAGAACATCCTGCTCGATCGAGCCGTAGAACAGGCGGATCATCGGGCGCGCCAGCACAAAACAGATCGCTCCGACCGCAACGCCCAGCATCCCGCTGAGCAGCACCAGCTGCCCGGCGCTGTTGTCTGCGCTCTTCTGTTCCTGTGCACCCAAAAATTGGCTGACCACCACCGCGCCTCCGGTCGCCATGGCCGAAAATAACACGATGATCAGATTGTTGATCATATCCACCAGACTGACACCGGAGATCGCCGCCTCGCCGCAGCGGGAGACCATCATCGTGTCTGCCATGCCCACCGTAACGGCAAGCAGCTGTTCAATGAGCAGCGGAACCACCAGCCGGACAAGAGCCTTCTGGGTAAACAGCGGCGCTCTGCCGCCAAAGCGTTCTGCCTTTTGCAAGGCGATCCGTTCTTCCATTTTTATGATTCCTTTCCCATGCGCTTTTCCAGCAAAGCGCCCTTTCAACACAAGCACCTTCATCTTAGCACACTGACCAGGCAATGTAAAGAATCCACCTTCAGACATCTTTCCCGCAGGTTTTCAGGGTTTTCACGCGTGTATTCGTCAGTTTGCTCAGAAGAATCTCCCAAATTTGTGCGTTTGCACGAAAATGGTTTTTTCCACCTATTTTCTTAAAGAAATTTAAGAAAACCTCTTGTAATTTTTCCAAAAAAGTGGTATGTTGTATCCAACAGAGACGCCGCCTAGGATACATTCAGTTTTCAGGAGCACTTTTCTTCGGCTCCACGCATCTCTGCCCTGTTAATTTTGCTATTTTCTTCATTTACCTTCTTATCATTTACCCTGCCTGCTCTGAAAAGAGCAAGAAAAAGCGATGACCCAACCTGCACGGGTCATCGCTTTTTTCTTTTTATTTTTTCAGCGCTTCAAACGCGTTGCGCACATCGCCGGAGAAATAGAGCGTGCCCAGTGCGCAGACCGGACCTTCGCCGCCCAGCTCTACCGCACGGGCAACACCGGCTTCGATGCCGGGGGCAGCCTCTGCCGTGCAGCCGCCTGCGCGGATGCGCTCTGCCAGCGCCTCGGCATCCATCGCACGGGGCGTGTGTGCCGCCACCGTCACGAACTGCTTTGCCAGCGGCTCCAGCAGCTCGAGCATCTCGTTCACATCCTTGTCTGCCATGATGCTGACCAGGAACACGAACTTCTCGCCGGGGAAACGGTCCCGCAGGCTCTGCACTGTGGCGCGCATCCCATGGGCGTTGTGGCTGCCGTCCAGCACAAAGGCAGGCTGCTGGCGCAGCAGCTCGAACCGCCCGCACCACGACACGCTTTCCAGCCCTGTGCGGATCGCCTGCTCCGGGATCTCCCACCCGCGCTGGCGCAGCACCCGCAGGGCAGTGACCGCAGTTGCCGCATTGCGGGGCTGGTAGCTGCCGATCAGCGGCAGCCGGATCTGTTCCAGACCGTCAAAATCGAACTCCAGCGCGTCCAGTTTTCCACCAGTCACGCGCAGTTTGTTGAAATCCACCTCAGTCAGCGGTGCATCCTGCTCTGCCGCCGCCTTGCGGATGACCGCGTCTGCCTCCGGCTGCCCGCCATAGCTCACCACCGGGCAGCCACGCTTGATGGTGCCCGCCTTGGCAGACGCGATCTGTGCCAGTGTGCCGCCCAGCTCCTTGACATGATCCAGCCCCAGCGCGGTGATGACCGTGCACTCCGGCGCTTCGATGACGTTGGTGGAGTCCAGCGTACCGCCCAGACCCACTTCCAGCACCACGATATCGCAGTCCTGCTCAGCAAACCAGAGCATCCCGATCGCGGTGATGAGCTCGAACTCGGTCGGCGTATCTGCCATTGCATCGGCAACGGGCCGGATACGCTCCACCAGCCGCACCAGTTCTTCGTCCGGGATCTGCTGCCCATTGATCTGGATGCGCTCGTTGAAGCGGTTGATAAAGGGCGAGGTGTACAGCCCCACCTTATACCCCGCTGCCCGCAGGCAGGAGGCCAGCATCGCGCAGGTGCTGCCCTTGCCGTTGGTGCCCGCCACATGGACAAAGCGCAGGCGCTTGTGCGGGTCGCCCATCGCCGCCAGCAGGGTGCGGGTGCGCTCCAAGCCGGGCTTATGCCCAGCCCACTGCACCGCGTGGATGTATTCCAAAGCCGATTCGTAATTCATAGCAGCCACCTCTTCACCGTTTGAGCAGTGTTCTCAGGGTACGGTTCTCCAGCAGGATGCGCAGCAGCAGCGCCTCTGCCACACAGAGCACCAGTGCATTGGGGATGCGCGCCGCCAGCACGCTCCACGCATAACCATAAAAGATGCGCAGCGCCAGCGAGTTGAGGATCATCGACCCCGCAAAATGCCCGGCAAACACGCTGCACCCCAGCCGCAGGCCGAGCCGGTGCCCGGGCAGGAACCGCCACACAAGCCCGGCAAACAGACCGATGGCACCCGCGCCCAGCGTGATGAGCGGATTGATCGCATAGCCTGCCAGCACGCCGCCGATCAGGTCAGCCACCGCGCCCACCGCAAAGCCCGCACCGGGCCCGAACAGCAGTGCAGCAAAGATCACCGGCAGACTGCCCAGATTGAACCGCAGGAACCCGGTGGAGATGCTGAGCGCCCGGCTGAAGACGATGCTCATTGCCACCAGCAGTGCCAGCATGGTCAATGTGTGTACCGAAGTTCTGGATGTATTGTTCATATCAATTGTCCTCCCTTTTCTAAAAAGGAACCAAGGGGCAGACAAAAACGCCCTCCCCTGTGACAAACCGCACAAAGGAGGGCGTGAATCCAACAAATTTCACTTCCGGGCAAGGCGGCAGGGCCGTCTCGCCTGCACCCAAGTCCATGCAGCAGCGGGATGCAGACCATGTACCGCGGGCACGCCCTTCGTCCGCAGCACAACTCCCCGTCGATGCGGCACTTAACGCACATGGTCTTACTCTGTTGATAAGGCAATTATATTCCTTTTCGCCCGCAGATGCAACCTCACAGACGGACATCTTTGCCAAACGAACGCACTATTTTTTGTAAAAGCTGTACAGAGCGCGGCGTTCGGCTTTTCTTTTGGGGCAGAACGTGGTAAGATGGGAACCATGATCATTGCGGGAGTTTTCTCCCGGAAAGGAAGTTTGTTTCTCTATGAAATTCAGTGAAATGACCTATACCCGCCCGGACATCGATGCTTTGCTGGCACGCTGCAAGGAGCTTGCTGCCAAGGTCGCTGCTGCGCCGGACGGCGAGACCCTGATCGCTCTGTACTATGAGCAGAGCAATGCGTTTGCGGACTACACCACCGCCGCAAACCTCGTGAACATCCACTACACCTGCGACACCCGCGACGACTACTGGCACGCCGAGCAGGACTTCTTTGATGAGAACAGCCCCGCCGTTGCCAACGCCAGTGTGGAGATCAGCCGCGCATTCCTCGCAAACCCGCATGTGGATGCCCTGACCGAAAAGTTCGGCTCCACCTGTGTGGCAGGTATGAAGAACGCCGTGCTCGGCATGGACGACCGCACCGTGGAGCTGCAAAAGGAGTTCAATGCCCTCGTCAGCCAGTACCAGCAGATCTACGGCGGTGCTCTGGTCGAGCTGGACGGCAAGCAGCTCACCATCCCCCAGCTCGGCCCCTACAAGGAGTCGCTGGATGCCGCGGTGCGCCGCGCCGCCTACGAGGCAGAAGCGGGCTATTTTGATGCGCACCGCGCCGAGCTGGACGAACTGTACGGCAAGATCGTCCACAACCTCAACGCACAGGCAAAGGTGCTGGGCTTCCACGATTACAGCGAGCTTTCCTATGTGCGGATGAACCGCATCGGCTACGGTGCAGACGAGATCAAGCGCTTCCGCGATCAGGTCGCGCAGGATGTCGTGCCCGAGCTGCAAAAGGTGATGGCGATGCGTGCCAAGCGCACCGGCATCGAAAAGCCCACCTTTGCAGATCTGCCCATCCTGTTCAAGGACGGCAACCCTGCACCCATCCCCGGCTACGAGGCACGCATGTCCGCTGCCCGCACCATGTACCATGAGCTCAGCCCGGAAACGGCAGAGTTTATCGACTTCATGCAGGACAACGAGCTGTTCGACGTGGAGAGCCGTCCCGGCAAGATGAACGGCGGTTATATGACCGATCTGCCCAACTACAAGGCACCCTTCATCTTTGCCAACTGGAACGACACCTCCGGGGATGTGGATGTCCTCACCCACGAATGCGGCCACGCCTTTGAGGGGTATCTGGCAGAGCGCGACCCGGAGATCCCGGCAGATCTGGGCTGCCCCGGCATGGAGAGCGCCGAGATCCACTCGATGGCAATGGAGTTCCTCACCGCTCCGTGGCATCACCTGCTGTTCGGCAAGGATACCGACAAGTATGCCCTGCTGCACGCTGAGGACAGCTTTGTGTTCCTCGCTTACGGCTGCGCGGTGGACGAGTTCCAGCACATCATGTACCAGAACCCCGACCTGACCCCGGACGAGCGCAACGCCGTCTGGCTGGAGATGGAGCACAAGTACCGCCCGTGGATCGACTTTGACAACCTGCCCTTCTATGGGCGCGGTGCCGGCTGGCAGCGCCAGCTCCACATCTACGAGATGCCCTTCTACTATATCGACTACTGCCTGTCCACGATGGCAGCGCTGCAGTTCTTCCTGCTGAGTCTGGACGACCACAAGGACGCATGGGAGCGCTACCTGCGTCTGGTCAAGCGTGCCGGTCTTGCCAGCTACACCGAGCTGATGCAGACCGCCGGGCTGAAGGTACCGTTCGAGGACGGCAGCATCAAGCAGATCGCCCAGCAGATGACCCGCTGGCTGGAAGAACATCAGGTGTAAGTGACTGAATAAAATCAGCAAATCAGCCTTTGGTAAACGAGCGCGCCCTCTCCGTCATTGCTCACGCAATGCCACCTCTCCCAAGGGGAGAGGCAAAAGCAAAAAGAAAATGTTGCCGCCATACTTCTTAGCTCTCCCCTTCGGGGGAGCTGTCACCGCAGGTGACTGAGAGGGCGAGGCAAGCCGCATCCAACCACGCAAAGAAAGCAAAGGCACCGCACAGCATTACACTGTGCGGTGCCTTTTGTTATGCGGTCAGATATTCAAATTCGATTTTCTCAGACCTTCTCGATGGTAATGCTCCACTCGGTGGTCATTGCCTCGTCCGGCTCCAGAACCTCGTGCTTGCCTTCCTCGTTGACGCTGTTTGCCCAGCCGTTCCACGGCTCCATGCAGACAAAGCTCTCGGCATCCTGCTGCCAGAGCACACCGTTGGTAAAGGTCTCGTCTGCATCCACGGTCACCTTGTGACCGTTGCCCTTGTCGGTCAGGGTCATGGGGAACTGTACACCGGTCAGCAGACGGACGGAGCTGTCTGCGCCCTCCTTGCGGGTGAGGGTGATCTTCTCCGGAGCTGCAGGCTGTTCGCCCTTTGCGTCCTCGGAGCAGGTGTCGCAGTGGATGTCAAAATCAACATTCTCCAGTGCGGTCACGCCGAAGTAGGGGTGGTAGCCAAAGCTGAACGGCATCGGAACATCGCCCTCGTTGATGACGGTCAGGCTGATGTTGGCAGTGTCGCCCTGCAGGTCGTAGTTCAGCAGCAGGGTAAAGTCGAACGGATAGAGGAACTTGGTCAGCGGGGTGGACTCCAGCACCAGGGTCACGCCCTCGGCACCTACGCTCTCCACTTCCCATGCGCACAGGTCAGCAAAGCCGTGGGTCTCCATCGGGTATGCCTTGCCGTCAAAAATGTGCACGCCGCCATCCGGGTTGCCGCAGCTCGGGAACAGAACCGGCACGCCAAAGCGGGGGCGGTTGCACTCCGAGAAGTTGGGGCGGCGGGTCCAGATGTACTCCTCGCCGTCCAGCGTAAAGCCGGTGATCATACCGCCGCGCTCGGGGGTGATGGTCAGGGCCGTCTTTGCCACGGGGTCGGTGATGACATACTGCTCGTAGCAGGCGCCATTCTCGGTAACGTACTGGGTAGTGATCTGATTCATAGTGTTGTCCTCCTAATAAATTCAGAGTTTTTTCGACTCTTCCAGCTTTTTGAAATAGTAATCGATGCCATAGCGGATAAAGGATTGGATCAGCTTGACCAGTCCAAAAACGATCAGTGCGACAAACGCCACGTACAGCAGCAGTACAATGATCGCCATTACGCTCGTGCTCATTTTTATATGCGGCTCCTTTTCTGCCATTTTCTACATTCAAAACGCAAAAGGACTGCCGCACGAAACAAACGCCGTACAGCAGCCCTTTGTTATTTACAGCACAACGCCGTCCTTGAAGATGGAGATCTCGCGGAAGCCGTGCTTTTCTGCCTTGGTCTGCTCGCCGCTTGCAACGCGGATGACCAGATCCAGCAGATCCTTTGCTGCCTCGTCGATGCTCTTTTCACCATCTGCGATCACGCCGGTGTTGAAGTCGATCCAGCCGGACTTCTTTTCCGCCAGCGGAGTGTTGGTGGAGATTTTCAGGGTGGGAGCCGGAGCAGAGAACGGGGTGCCGCGGCCGGTGGAGAACAGGATCAGGTGTGCACCTGCTGCGGTCATTGCCGTAGCCGACACCAGATCGTTGCCCGGACCGTACAGCATGTTCAGGCCCTTGGTCACCACGGGGTCACCGTAGCCGATGACATCCATGATGGGGGCAGTGCCGCCCTTCTGGACACAGCCGCAGCTCTTGTCTTCCAGCGTGGTGATGCCGCCCGCCTTGTTGCCCGGCGAGGGGTTGTCATAGACCACCTCGTTGTGGCTGATGAAGTAATCCTTAAAGCCGTTGATCATCCGCTCAGCCTTGCCAAAGACTTCCTCGTTGATGCAGCGATCCATCAGGAAGCCCTCTGCACCGAACATCTCGGGCACTTCGGTCAGAACGGTGGAACCGCCGCGCTGCCCCATCATGTCGGAGAAGCGGCCGATGGTGGGGTTGGCGGTGATGCCGGACAAGCCGTCCGAGCCGCCGCACTTCATGCCGACGACCAGCTCGGACACCGGGATGGGCTGGCGCTCGAACTGACCTGCATAAGCAGCCAGCTCCTTGAGCAGCTCACGGGCAGAGGCGTACTCGTCCTCCACTTCCTGACAGGTCAGGAACTTGACACGGTCGTGATCGTACTCGCCCAGCTCTTCCACGAACTGATCGTGCTGGAGATTCTCGCAGCCCAGATGCAGCACCAGAACGGCAGCCGCATTGGGGTGGCGCACCAGCGCAGCCAGCAGCTTGCGGGTCTGTGCGTGGTCGTGACCGGTCTGGCTGCAGCCGAAGGGATGGGTGAAGGTGTACAGACCCTCGATGCTGCCGGTGACAAGATCCTGATTGTCCGCGACCATCTTCTTGGCGATGTCATTGACACAGCCAACGGTGGGGATGATCCAGATCTCGTTGCGGATGGCGGCTCTGCCGTCCTTGCGGCGGAAGCCCATAAAAGTCTCCGGCTCCACAGTGGGCAGAGGTCCCAGATCCGGAGCAGGGTTATAGCTGTATTCCACCTCGCCGGAGAGGTTGGTGTGCACGTTGTGGGTGTGCATCCAGGTGCCCGGCTCGGCATCTGCGGTGGCGTGACCAATGGCAAAGCCGTACTTCACCACGTTTTCGCCGTTCTGGATGGGAGCGACTGCCATCTTGTGACCCTGCGGGATATCCTCCAGCGCAGTGACAGCAAGACCATCCACTTCCACCAGCGTGCCCTTTGCAATGGGGTGCAGCGCGACAACAACATTGTCGATGGGGCTGATATGAATTGCCTGCGGCATAATTTATCTCCTCAAAATATTCTTGTCAGGATTCTCTGCTCTGTGCCAATGGCTTTCCCTTGAGGGGAGGCCGTCAGCGAGCAAAGCAAGCTGACTGATGAGGTGAAACGTTCTGGGCAACTGCACAGTTCCTCAAGGCTTCCACCTCATCCGCTTCACTTCGTTCAGCACCTTCCCCTCAAGGGGAAGGCTTTCAGTGAAGCGATCCAGCTCTTTTTACCTGGATCAAAGGCAGCTCTTGTAAGCAGCCTCTGCACCCTCGGCACGGATCAGCTCCAGATCTGCCAGCACAGCAGCTTCCAGACCCTCGATGGCGGTCAGATCCTGATCCCACATCTGGGTGTTGGTCAGCACAGCGTTGACCAGCTGAGCAGCGGTGTCATCCTTGTGTGCGTAGTAGAAGTCCAGTGCCCATGCGTCATCCTGGATCTTGTAGGTGTTGCCGGCGGGGCGCTTGCAGATCAGGCCGTCTGCCGCGCGCTCCTGAATGTCGCTGGAGTAGAATGCGATATAAGCAGCCAGAGACATGGTCAGGCAGGTGGGCAGCTTCTTCTGCTCCTCGATATAGCTCAGGAAGGAGGGCATATTGCGAGCCTTCCACTTGGAGGTGGAGTTCAGGGAGATGCTCATCAGCTCGTGGTTGATGAAGGGGTTGTTGAAGCGATCCTGCACAGCAGAAGCGAACTCCTCCAGATCCTTCTTGTCCAGCGGCAGAGTGGGGATGACCTCCTCGTGCAGCATCTTGTTCATGAAGCCGCGGATGTTGTCATTGTGCATGCAGTCGCGCACGATGTCAAAGCCTGCCAGATATGCGCCCAGAACGAAGCCGGTGTGTGCGCCGTTCAGGATGCGGACCTTGCGCTTCTTGTAGGGGGTAACGTCCGGCACGACCATGACGTTCACGCCAGCCTTCTTGAACGGGAGCTTGTCCTCCAGACCGTCCGGGCCCTCGATGACCCAGACACCGAACACTTCGCCAACGTCCAGGACCTTATCGGTGTAGCCGTTTGCCTCTTCCAGTGCTGCCAGCTCCTGTGCGTCGCGGATGCGGCCCGGAACGATGCGGTCGACCAGAGTGGAGCAGAAGGTGTTTGCGCTGTTCATCCAGTTGATGAACTCCTCGCCCAGCTCCCAGTCCTTCGCATAGTTGTTGCAGCACTTCTGCAGCTCCTTGCCGTTGTTATCGATCAGCTCGCAGGACAGGATGACCAGACCCTTGTCGGCTGCGCCGTTGAATGCCTTGAAACGCTCGAACAGCACGCGGGTCAGCTTTGCGGGGAAGCTGACAGGGGGGACCTGATCGAATGCGCTGTCGCCCTGCGTATAAGCGATGCCTGCCTCGGTGGTGTTGGAAACGACCGTCTCCAGATCTTCGGAGCGGGCCAGAGCCAGCACTTCGTCCCACTTGCCCTCAACATAGGGGCACACGCAGTCGGACACGCAGGAGATCACGCGCTTTGCATCGACCTTCTCGCCCTTCTCGCTGCCGCGCAGGTACAGGGTGTACAGACCCTCCTGCTCGTTCATCCAGTCTGCCATCTGGGGGAAATTACCGATGGGCTGCACCAGCTTGATCTTGCCGTTGTATCCAGCCTTCTCGTTGGCGATATCGTAGAAATAGTCCACGAATGCGCGCAGGAAGTTTCCCTCGCCGAACTGCATCACCTTGACGGGTGCATCCTTCAGTAGATAGCCATTATAGCCAGTCTCGCTCAGAACCTTGTAGTTCAAAGTTTCCATCTTGTTGTTCTCCTTTATTCATCTTGCTTTGCTTGCCGGGGAGCCTCATGATCCTCCCCGCTCTTATCTCTATTTTATGCTGTTGTATACAATTAAGTCAAGTGTTTTATGAACGATTCTTGACCTGAAATAGGCACTTTTAAGCATTTCCAGCGGTTTGAACAATCATTTGCTGTAAAATTTGTCACTTTTTCAGTTGTATACATGGGCATTTTCCGGTATACTAAGGATAAGGCAGTCTGTGCCTGTGTACAGACGCATCGCCCGGCAACCACTTTGTTTATTCTTTCACAATTCCAAACAAGAGAAAAGGAGTTAGCGACCCATGAAAGCATTTATGGATAAGGACTTTATTCTCCAGACTCCCACTGCACAGCACCTGTATCACGACTATGCTGCTGCAATGCCCATCTGCGATTATCACTGCCATATCCCTCCCCGCGAGATCTACGAGAACCGCCGCTTTGAGAACATCACTCAGGTGTGGCTGGGCGGCCGCAACCCGGACGGCAGCTACTTCGGCGACCACTACAAGTGGCGCGTGATGCGCTCCAACGGTGTGCCCGAAGAGTACATCACCGGCTCCAAGTCCGACCGTGAGCGCTTCCAGAAGTTCGCCGAGGCTCTGCCCATGGCGATCGGCAACCCCATGTACCACTGGTGCCACCTCGAGCTGCGCACCTTCTTCGGCTACGAGGGCGTGCTGAACGGCGATACCGCTGAGGAAGTATGGAACCTGTGCAACGAGAAGCTGCAGAACGATCCCAAGCTGACCGTCCGCGGCCTGATCGAGCAGTCCAACGTTGCCTTCATCGGCACCACCGATGACCCCATCGACACTCTGGAGTGGCACAAGAAGATCAAGGAAGACGAGTCCATCAAGTTCACCGTTGCTCCTTCCTTCCGCCCCGACAAGGCGATCAACATCAACAAGCCCGGCTTCGTGGAGTACATGGGCAAGCTGGCAGAGTCCGTCGGCAAGGACAAGCTCGCCTGCATCAACTGCGTCACTGATGCTCTGACTCAGCGCATCGAGTTCTTTGCAGAGATGGGCTGCCGTGCTTCTGACCACGGTCTGGACTACGTGCCCTACCGTGAGGCGACCAAGGAAGAGGTCAACGCTATCTACCAGAAGGCAATGGCTGGCGAGGCTGTCACCACCGAGGAAGCTGAAAAGTACGCTACCTACATCCTGATCCATCTGGGCAAGCAGTATCACCGCCTGAACATCGCCATGCAGCTGCACTTCAACTGCCTGCGCGGTGTCAACCGTAAGATGAACGCTCTGCTGGGACCCGACACCGGCTTTGACATGATCAACACCACCGCATGCGGCGGCCAGATCGCAAGCCTGCTGAGCGCTCTGAACGATACCGACGAGTGCCCCAAGACCATCATCTACAGCCTGAACCCTGCAGACAACGAGCAGATCGGCACCATTCTGGGCTGCTTCCAGAACGATGAGATCCCCGGCAAGATCCAGCACGGCTCCGGCTGGTGGTTCAACGACCAGAAGGTCGGCATGGAGAACCAGATGAAGAGTCTGGCAAACCTGGGCCTGCTGGGCAACTTCGTCGGCATGCTGACCGACAGCCGCAGCTTCCTGAGCTACACCCGCCACGACTACTTCCGCCGCATCCTGTGCAACCTGATCGGCGGCTGGGTCGAGAACGGCGAGTACCCCAACGATGAGAAGGCTCTGGAGAAGATCGTCAAGGGCATCTGCTTCGACAACGCAAAGCGTTACTTCTCCATGTAAGCATCCTGCCCGCTTAACGGCATAAAAAACGCCGCCCCGGAACGGTACCGTTCCGGGGCGGCGTTTTGCTTTGCCCGCCTTACTGCGCCTTATTGCTCTGGAAGTGTCAATGCGTCCTACAACGACCAGAGAGCCGGGAAGAACAAGGATCTTAAAGGTGAAGGCCACCATGCCTTCTCACCCCCGCCGGGATGCACAAAATACATGAACGGTGTTCCTGCAACCGCCGCGGTCATGCCGCCCGCAAAACAGGCTCACCCAAAATAGCTGATAAAATGGCAGGGTTGTCGTACCTGCCCGGCGTTTTCAGCCACGGTGATCCGGTATAAAAACCGTACAATACCCCAATCGCAGCAGAAGAGACCCGGATCACGGTTTGCACAGGCCTGTACCGCCGGCCTGTGCAGTTGTCTGAGCGGCAGGGGTCGAACCTGCTTCTCCCGTTTTACAGACAGGTGCGCATCCAGCTGCGCCGCACTCAGTCCTCCATCACCTTTGCCTTCCGGCAGGGGCGTTTCTCTTCTGCGCTCTTATCTTAACATTTTAAAAGTACCATAAACAGGATTTTCGGCCCAGATAACACATGTTTTTCAAAAAAACACGCCTTATCTGCCGCCTTTTGGCGAAAAAAAGCCGCCCCGGAACACAGCTGCTCCGGGGCGGCGCTTAGTTTTTCACATCGTTATCCGATCAGGTTTGCAAAAAGTGGGCAGAGCACCGCAGTCAGGATGCCTGCCACCGCAATGGACAGGCCGCTCATCGCGCCTTCCACCTCGCCCATCTGCAATGCACGGCTGGTGCCCACTGCGTGGGCAGAAGTTCCGATACCCACGCCCTTGGCGATGGGGTCGGTGATGCCGAACCACTTGCAGACGCTCTCTGCCAGCAGGTTGCCCGCGATGCCGGTCAGAACGACCACGGCACTGGTCAGCGCCACGATGCCGCCCAGCTCTGCCGAGATATCCATGCTGATGGCGGTCGTGACCG
>CAZUDU010000035.1:0-12943 GCA_964619455.1 uncultured Faecalibacterium sp. | reverse complement strand
GTTTTCATAGATTGTTTACAAAAGAGGAACGCTTTTGGAACGCGGTGGTTTCTTTGCTGGAACGCAGCATCCGTATAATGGACACAACAGGCAGACAAGGAAGAATTGCCTGAAAAAACATTTTTGGAGGCATTTGATATGTACTTTGATTCTATTGCAAAAATCGTTTCTGAACGCACTGGCTGCGATATTTCTGCGGTAAAGCCGGAAAGCAAGTTCTCTGAGCTGGGAATCGACTCGCTGGACACGGTGGAACTGCTCATGGATCTGGAAGATGAGATCGGTATTGAGATCGAACTGGATCAGAAGGTGGAAACGATTGATGATCTGGATAAATTCATCCAGAGCAAAAAGGGTTGAGAACTATGATCAAGTCATTGATTTGTGAATTGCTGGGCATCGAATACCCGGTGTTTCAGGGTGGTATGGCTTGGATCGCTGACGGTAAATTGGCCGCTGCCGTTTCCAACGGCGGCGGCCTTGGCATCATCGCAGCAGGTAATGCGCCCGGCGATTATGTCCGTCAGCAGATCCATACTGCCAGAACGCTTACCAACAAGCCGATCGGCGTGAACATCATGCTGCAAAGCCCGTTTGCAGACGAAGTCGCAAAGGTCGTTGCTGAAGAAAAGGTGGATGTTGTGACGACCGGTGCAGGCAATCCTTCTAAATATATGAAGGAGTGGCTGGATGCAGGCATCAAGGTGATCCCGGTCGTCGCATCTGTTGCAATGGCAAAGCTGATGACCAGACTGGGAGCTTCCGCGCTGATCGCTGAAGGCGGCGAGAGCGGCGGACATGTGGGCGAGCTGACCACGATGGTGCTTGTTCCACAGATCTGCGATGCAACGACTCTGCCGGTCATTGCTGCCGGAGGCATTGCGGACGGAAGAGGTGTGGCGGCAGCTTTTATGCTCGGTGCCTGCGGTGTACAGATGGGCACGCGCTTTTTGAGTGCGGAGGAATGCAATATTCATCCGATTTATAAGGAAAAGATACTGAAAGCGACCGATCTGTGCACGATGGTAACGGGTAAGCGGCTGGGGCACCCGGTTCGCAGCCTGCGGACGCAGTTTGCCCGGGACTATTCCAAGGCGGAGTACAGCGGGATGCCGGATGAGGAGCTGGAATCGCTCGGTGCCGGTGTCCTGCGGTTGGCTGTACAGCAAGGCGACACAGAAAAAGGCTGCTTTATGTCTGGCCAGGTCGCTGCAATGGTCAAAAAGGAACAGCCGGCAGCGGAAATCGTGAAGGAAGTTATGGAGGAAGCAGAGCCTATCCTTCTGAGGGCAGCGCAATGGGTAAAGTGACATTTGTCTTTTCCGGTCAGGGAGACCAGTATCCCGGTATGGGAAAGGAGCTGTATGACCGCTATCCTACGGCCAGAAAAATCTTTGAACTGTGCGATGCCATCCGCCCCGGAACGACGGTGCAGTGCATGGAGGGCACAGAGGATGAACTGAAAGAAACAAAAAATACGCAGCCATGCCTGTTTGCGACAGAGCTTGCAATTGCAAGAGTTCTGATGGAAAAGGGTGTGATCCCCGATGCAGTTGCAGGTTTTTCGCTTGGAGAAGTCGTTGCTGCGACTGTGAGCGGAGCATTTGACGATGAGACGGGGTTCCGTCTGGTCTGCAAACGTGGCGAGCTGATGCAGTGTGAGGCGGAAAAGTTTGACACGTCGATGGCTGCGATCGTAAAGCTGACACCCGAACAGGTGCGTCAGGTGTGCAGCCGGTATTCTGATGTGTACCCGGTAAACTTCAACTGCCCGGGGCAGATCTCTGTATCCGGGATCTCCTCCCAGATGAAGGACTTTGCCGCCGATGTGAAGGCGGCAGGCGGCAGGGCGATTCCGCTGAAAGTAAAGGGGGCGTTCCATTCTCCCTTTATGGCACAGGCGGCAGATGCGTTTGCCGAGGAACTGGCGCAGACACCGCTCCGGGAGCGGAGGATCACGCTCTATTCCAACCTGACGGCGGAGCCGTACACCGAGGACGTTGTTGGGCTGCTCTCCCGGCAGATCTGCAATCCGGTCCAGTGGGAAACGCTTGTCCGCAATATGATCGCCGAGGGCTTTGATACTTTTATCGAGATCGGTCCGGGCAAAACACTGTGCAATCTGATTCGTAAAATCAGCGCAGAGGTCAAGGCAGTAAATGCCACAGAGTATCTGGCGGAGGTGGAAGGATGCTGAACGGAAAGACAGCCATCGTAACAGGTGCTTCTCGTGGGATCGGCGAAGCCATTGCGTACAAGCTTGCATCGCTGGGGGCAAATGTGGCCATCGTCTATGCGGGTAATGTGCAAGCTGCAACGAAGGTCTGCGGAAATTGTACGCAAGTATATGGGGTGAAGGCCAAAGCCTACCAGTGTGACGTTGCCGACTTTTCGGCCGTGAAGGAGACAGTTGCGGCAATCAAGGCAGACTTTGGAACCGTGCAGATCCTGATCAACAATGCGGGCATTACCCGTGACGGACTGCTTGCCATGATGAAAGAGGAAGACTATGATGCCGTTCTGAATACGAACCTCAAGGGTGCGTTTAATATGATCCGCCATGTCAGCGGTCTGTTGATCCGAAACCGCGAGGGTGTGATCATCAATGTTTCCTCCGTGTCGGGTTTGATGGGCAATGCGGGCCAATGTAATTATTCCGCCTCCAAGGCTGGTCTGATCGGTCTGACCAAGGCTGTGGCTAAGGAGCTTGCGCCCAAGGGCATCCGCTGCAATGCAGTTGCCCCCGGTTTTATTGCGACGGATATGACCGGTGATCAGGCAGAGAATCCGCTGCTGAAGATGATCCCGCTGGGAAAAATGGGCGAGACAGAGGATGTTGCGGATGCAGTGGCATATCTTGTTGCCGCAAAATATATCACAGGCGAGGTGCTGCGTGTTGACGGCGGCATTGCGATGTAAGGAGTTTTTTTATGAATGAAAACAGACGAGTTGTTGTGACTGGCATGGGAGCCATCACTCCGCTGGGCAACAACGTGACAGATACCTGGCAGGGGATGAAGACCGGCAAAAACGGGATCGCCCCGATCACACGGTTCGATACAGAAAAGTTCAAGGCAAAACTGGGTGCTGAGGTAAAGGGTTTTGATCCAAAGGAATACATGGGGGTCAATGAGACGCTCCGTACGGACCGCTATACGCAGTTTGCAGTGGCGGCGGCGCAGCAGGCTGTGACCGAAAGCGGGATCCAGGGCAATGTGCAGCCGGAACGCTTTGCAGTGCAGTTTGGCACGGGTATTGGCGGCATTGGCACGTTTGAGACAGAACATGCCAAGCTGCTGGAAAAGGGACCGCGCCGTGTGTCGCCCCTGTTTGTACCGATGATGATCAGCAACATGGCGGCTGGGACCATCGCCATTCGGTTTGACTGCCGTGGCTCGGCGCAGCCTTCGGTCACAGCCTGTGCATCCGGCTCAAATGCGATCGGTGAAGCAATGCGTCTGATCCGCCACGGCTATGCCGATGCGGTGATCACCGGCGGCGCAGAAGCTGCGATCAGCCCGTCTGCGGTAGCGGGATTTGTAAACATGCAGGCACTCTCCACCTCGGAAGACCCGGAGCAGGCTTCGCTGCCGTTTGATCGCCGCAGAGGAGGTTTTGTGATCGGTGAGGGTGCGGTCGCGCTGGTTCTGGAAGAATACGAACACGCAAAAGCCCGTGGAGCAAAGATCTACGGCGAGGTGTGCGGCTATGGATCCACCTGCGACGCACATCATATCACTGCACCACACCCTGAGGCACGCGGCGGCGCACAGGCGATGAGGGATGCTATGAAGGAAGCTGGCTATACGGAACAGGATGTTGTGTATGTCAACGCACATGGAACCGGTACGCCGATGAACGATGTGGTCGAAACGGTTGCCATCAAGAACGCCCTGGGCGAAGAAAATGCACGAAAAGCATATGTGAGTTCCACAAAGTCCATGACGGGACATATGCTGGGCGCAGCAGGTGCCATTGAGGCAATGGCCTGCCTTTATGCGCTGAACGAGGGCGTGATCCCGCCCACGATCAATTTGAACGAGCAGGATGAAGATTGTGACCTGAACTGTGTGCCGAACACTGCTGTCCGGGCAGATATTACGTTGGCACTGTCTAACTCGCTTGGCTTTGGCGGTCACAATGCCTGTCTTGCATTCAGAAAGGTGTGATCGGAATGAATGAGACTGATATTCGCAAATATGCCGGGTTGATGCAGGAGCTTGGCCTGACCGGGCTTGAGATCACGGAAGAAAACAGCAAGGTTCGGCTGGAGCGTACGGTAACTCCGGCAAAAGAGATCGTCTGCTCGGCTCCTGAAACGGCCGGCGGTGCACAGAACACCTCGGAGACCAAAGACTATATCAGTGTGAGATCGCCCATCGTGGGTGTGTTTTACGCAGCCCCTGCGGAAAATGCAGACCCGTATGTTTCAGTTGGGGACAAGGTGACCAAGGGGCAGACCCTCTGCATCATTGAGGCGATGAAGCTGATGAACGAGATCGCTGCTGAAGAGACCGGCGTGATCTCAGAGGTGTGTGTTGCCAACGGTCAGATCGTGGAATACGGCACGGAATTGTTCCGTATCAAGAGGTGATGGAATGAACAGAGAAGAGATCATGAACATCCTGCCGCACCGGGAGCCGATGCTGCTGCTTGACGAGGTGGAAAGCAGAGATGATATGGCGGTTGGACATTATACCGTCCGGGGGGATGAGTTTTTTCTGAAAGGCCATTTTCCGGACGATCCAATCGTTCCGGGCGTGATCCTTTGCGAGATCCTGGCGCAGTCTGCCTGTGTGCTGCTGAAGGATGCGATGACGGAAGGCAAGCTGCCGGTCTACACAGGACTTAACAATGTAAAGTTCCGCTCTCCCGTAAGACCGGGCGATATGGTGGAGACCCAGTGCCGGATCAAACGATCCAAGCACCCCTTTTACTTTGCTGAAGGCACAGTCACCGTGGACGGACGACTGTGCGTGTCAGCTGAATTTTCCTTTGCAATTACAGGAGCGTAAACTATGTTTTCGAAAATACTGATCGCCAACCGTGGCGAGATCGCTGTCCGTATCATTCGGGCTTGTAAGGAAATGGGCGTAGCTACGGTGGCGGTATATTCCGAGGCGGATAAAAATGCCCTTCACGTGGCACTTGCCGATCAAAGCTACTGCATCGGAGGTCCTGAAGCCTCCGAGAGCTATCTGAATGAGGACCAGATCATCAGCACCGCCATTCTGGCGGGTGCACAGGCGATCCATCCCGGGTATGGTTTCCTTTCTGAAAATGCGCATTTTGCCCGCGCCTGCAGAAAGAATGGGTTGGTATTTATCGGCCCCGATCCTGAAAGTATGGAACGCCTCAGTGACAAAGCGATTTTGAAGGAACTGATCCGCAATACGGGGCTTGCGGTCATTCCGGGTACAAAAGCGATCGCTTCGGTCGAGGAGGCCAAACGTGCAGCCCATCGGATCGGCTATCCTGTCATGCTCAAGGCTTGTGCAGGCGGCGGAGGGCGTGGCATCCGCCTGATCCGGTCCGAGGACGAAATGGACGAAGCTTACTATCAGGCTACAAGCGAAGCCATCAGTGCATTTGGCGATGGCAGCGTGTATCTTGAAAAATATATCTTCCCGGCGCGGCATGTGGAGCTGCAGATCCTTGCAGATGAGCATGGAAATGCAGTATGCCTGGGGGACCGGGATTGCTCTCTCCAAAGAAGAAATCAGAAACTTCTGGAGGAGACACCTTCTCCGGCGGTCGATGACGAACAGCGCAAAAAAATCATGGAACGCGCAGTGGAAGCCGTAAAAAAGATCGGATACATTGGCGCTGGTACGCTGGAGTTTCTGCTGGATAAAGAGGGAAACTTCTGGTTTATGGAAATGAATGTCCGCCTGCAGGTCGAACATTGCGTTACCGAAATGCTGACCGGCTGTGATCTTGTAAAATGGCAGATCCGCATTGCTGCGGGGATTCCGCTGAATTTTACGCAGGAGGATGTCAGAATGAATGGCTCCGCGATCGAATGCCGCATCAATGCAGGCGGATGCGGGACACTGAAGATGATCCATGTTCCCGGCGGTCCGTCCGTACGATTTGATACCTGCCTGATCCAGGGCACAGTGGTATCGCCGTATTACGACTCTCTGCTGGGCAAGCTGATCGTCTACGCGAAAACAAGAGAAGAAGCACTCCGTAAAATGCGTGCCTCTCTTTGTGAGCTGGTGATCGATGGGATGCCGACCAACATTGAGGAACAGCTGCGGATCGTGGAGGATGACCGCTTTACGTCCGGAGATTATGATCTGACTTTTATGGGAAACAGGTGATGAAATGGCATTGTTGAACTTTTTGAAACCCAAGAACCAACTGGAAGAAGGAGGGCGTACCTCTTCGCCTGTCCAGCGTGATGCCGGCGAGCCTGAAAAGAAATGCCCGAATTGTCATAAAGAGATCCCGCTCAGCCGCCTGTGGGCGAACGATCTGGTCTGCTCATGCGGACATCATTTCCGGATGAAAGCCCGCCAGCGCATCCAGACAATGACGGATAAGGGGAGCTTTCGGGAGTTGTTCTCCAACCTGAAGGCGGAAAACCCGCTCAATTTCCCAGGATATCGTGACAAGGCGGAGGTTGCGCGGATGGCAAGCAGCGAAAAAGAGGCGGTCATCTGCGGCACAGCTTCCATTGGCAGACAAAAATGCTGTCTGTTTGTGATGGAACCCTATTTTATGATGGGCAGCATGGGCAGTGCTGTTGGTGAAAAGATCACGGAACTATTCGAATATGCGGTACAGCACCGGCTGCCGGTGATCGGGGTCACCGTGTCTGGTGGTGCCCGTATGCAGGAGGGCTTGCTGTCCTTGATGCAGATGGCAAAAACAAGTGCGGCAGTAAAACGCCATAGCGATGCAGGATTGCTGTACATTACGCTCCTCACCGATCCGACGACCGGAGGCGTAACGGCGAGCTTTGCAATGGAAGCCGATATTATTCTGGCGGAACCCGGCGCGACCGTTGGCTTTGCAGGGGCAAGAGTTGTGGAACAAACGACAAAAAAGGCTCTGCCGGAAGGTTTTCAGACGGCGGAGTTTGTGCTGAAACATGGCTTTATCGACAGCATCGTGCCGCGTTCCAGCCAGAAAAAATATTTGACCGAGCTGTTGAAAATGCACGAGAGGAGGGTGATGGTATGATCGAAACGGCTTACGACCGTGTGAAGAGTGCTCGTGACAGCAAACGGCCGACGGGACTTGATTATATCCGGGGTATCTTTAAGGATTTTACAGAGTTTCATGGTGACCGCCGTTATGCGGATGACCCTGCCATTGTGGGCGGCATTGCAAAACTGAACGATTGTCCGGTGACGGTGATCGCCATTGAGAAGGGACATACCGCAAAGGAACGAAGCTATCGCAATTTTGGTATGCCGCAGCCGGAAGGCTATCGAAAGGCACTGCGTCTGATGAAGCAGGCAGAGAAATTCGGCAGACCGGTCATTTGTTTTGTGGATACATCCGGTGCACATTGCGGTGTCGGTGCAGAGGAGCGCGGTCAGGGTCAGGCGATCGCTGAAAACCTGATGGAGATGTCTACGCTCTGTGTGCCCATCATCTCGATCCTCATTGGTGA
The DNA here is from genome assembly GCA_964619455.1 of uncultured Faecalibacterium sp. Classification (GTDB taxonomy): domain Bacteria; phylum Bacillota; class Clostridia; order Oscillospirales; family Ruminococcaceae; genus Faecalibacterium. The sequence goes on along the minus strand of CAZUDU010000035.1, from coordinate 5,316 downwards.
GGGCGGCAGCGGTGGTGCGCTGGCACTTGCTGTTGCGGACCGGGTCTGGATGCTGCAAAGTGCAGTGTATTCCGTCATTTCTCCCGAGGGGTGCGCAAGCATTCTGTGGAAGGACCCGGCCAAGGCAGGTGCGGCCGCATCCAGTCTGAAACTGACTGCGGAAGATGCCAGGAGCCTTGGCGTGATCGAGCGGATCCTCTCGGAAAATGACATTGGCAAAAAAGAGTTTTATGATCGCATCCGCAGTCTTTTGGCTGAAGAGATCAGAGATCTGTCGGGTGACATTGACCTGACACAGCATCGTTACGACAGATACCGCAGACTGGGTGTCAGCGCGGTCATCAAGGAGTGAATATGAGCATTTACAAGCAATATTGCAGTGAGGTCGTTGATGAGAACGGCAGACTGAAAAAAATCAAACTGGACTATCCCGACAACTTTAACTTTGGTTATGATGTTGTTGATAAGATCGCAGATGAAACGCCGGAAAAACGCGCCCTTGTATGGTGCAACGTGGAAGGTGAAGAACATACTTTTTCGTTTGCGGAGATAAAAAAATACAGCAACCAGATGGCAAATGTGTTCCGCAGTGCAGGGATCGGCCACGGCGACCGTGTGATGCTGATCCTGAAGCGTCACTATGAATACTGGTTTGCAGCGGTCGCACTGCACAAGCTGGGTGCTGTGATGATCCCGGCTACGCATATGCTGACCGTCAGCGACCTTGTGTACCGCATCCGCTCCGCTAAGGTAAAAGCGATCGTATGTACCACACAAAACGAAATGCCTGAAAAAGTCACCGCGGCTCTTGCGGAGACTGGAATGGCAGTAAAGCTCTGGTGTGTTGGGCAGGATACGGAAGGGTTTGAAAACCTGACAGAAGCAATGTGCGCTGCCCCGGAGGAATTTGAACGTGTGCAGACTCTGGCAACGGATCCCATGATGCTGTATTTCACCTCTGGTACAACAGGTCATCCCAAGGGCGTGATCCACGATCACAGCTATCCGCTGGCGCATATCGTTACGGCAAAGTACTGGCATCAGGCAGAGGATAATGGTCTGCACTTTACAGTGGCAGAAACCGGCTGGGCAAAGGCTTCCTGGGGAAAGCTCTACGGGCAATGGCTTGTCGGTTGTGCGGTCATGGTATATGATTTTGACAACTTTGACCCCAAGCAGCTCACGGCAGTGATCAACCGCTATGGTGTCACTTCCTTCTGCGCACCGCCCACGGTCTACCGCTATCTGGTGCGCAAGGGGATCCCGTCAATGCCGACCCTCAAGCACGCAACTACCGCAGGCGAAATGCTGGCTCCCGAGGTGTTCCGCAAGTTTACAGAACGCACGGGGCTGGAACTGTGCGAAGGTTATGGACAGACAGAGACGACACTTCTGATGGCAAACTTCAAGGGTGATGATGCAGTGGAAGGTTCGATGGGGACGCCCTCGCCCTTTTACAACATCGAGCTTCGCGGCAAGGATGGAAAGCCGGTGGAGGTTGGCGAACTGGGCGAAGTGGTCATTATACCGGAGAAAGAAGGTAGACAGCCAGGCGTGTTTTCGGCCTATCTTGACAATGAGGAGCAGTACCGCTATGTCTGGCGTGATGGCGTGTATCATACGGGCGATGCGGCGTATATGGACGAAAACGGCCGCTACTGGTTTCACGGGAGATTTGATGATATCATCAAGACCGGCGGTTTCCGTGTGGGGCCGTATGAAGTAGAAAATGTCCTGATGGAACACCCGGCGGTGGTGGAATGCAGTGTGATCGGTGTGCCGGATCCGCACAGAGGGCAGGCGATCAAAGCAGTGATCGTGCCAGGCAATGGTTATGAGCCCTCAAAGGAACTGGAACTTGAGATCAAGGAGTTCTGCAATCAGAGGCTTGCAGAGTACAAATGGATCCGGTTGATCGAGTTTGTACCGGAAATGCCTAAGACGATCAGCGGAAAGATCCGGAAAACGGTTCTTCGTAAGCAGGAGCAGAGCAAGCCCTGCGCATGAGATGGATGCTTTTTAGAAAAAATGTTCATGATTAAGGTGGAATGATCGATGAAAGGGATCGGGTGCGACATCGTCAGTGTTCCCCGGATCGCTGCACAGATGGCCGACAAACGGTTTGTGGATAAGGTCTATACGGCGTATGAGCAGAGCTGCATAGCGGCCAAAGGAGCACAGACCGCAGCAGGTTTGTGGGCGGCCAAAGAAGCTGTCAGCAAAGCACTGGGAACCGGATTTGTTGGGTTTTGTCTCAGGGATATCGAGATACGGCACGACGAAAACGGTATGCCGCAGCCCATACTCTGCAACGGCGCGAAGAGGAGATCGGAAACGATCGGTGCAAAGGAGATACATATTAGTATTTCACACGAGAAGGAACAGGCGTTGGCATTTGCTGTGATTGAATGAATTGTGTCGATTTTTAAGAAATGTCACAATTTCATGTTATACTGCAGATAAAGCTGGATACAGTCCCATTGGCAGACACAGAGATCTGCAAAAGGAGCCAAGATGAACAACGCACTGAATAACATAGAAGAAATAATCGATCGGCAGATCAGTGGATTTCGCAGGTATGTATTGACCCCACCGGTCCATCTGGGATATGTCAGCCGGAACCTGTGTGAGATGCTGGGCATTTCAAAGGAAGAATTGCTGGATGAGCGAGAGGATGCATACCTGCGGTGGGTGCATCCTGCGGACAGGAAAACATATCTGGAACTTATCCAAAAGGTTTCGCAGCGGGAACAGCCCCTCACAGGAGAATATCGCCTTGTAAAAAGAGACGGCAGTGTGATCTGTGTGAGGGATGTGCTTACGCCCCAAAAGCTGGAAGACGGGACTCTTGTGGGGGATTCTGTTCTGTCAGATGTTACGGATCTGAAAAACGAAAATTACGATCTGCGCTTCCTGAACGATACTATTTCCTGCGGATTTCTGCGCTATACCTGTGAAAAGCAACCCCGAATCACCTACATCAGTCCTAAAATGATCGAGCTCCTGCGCTTTCCGGAAACGAAAGCGGGAGAAATCGATTATCTGGAATTGTATAAGAGCAACATCTTCTTGATGATCCCCATGGAGGAGCGGCGCAGATTTTCCAAATATCTGGAGCGCGTTTACACGGCAGAAGCACCGATCGCCGGCGAGATGACCCTGCAACGATGTGATGGCACCCGGGCATATGTTTTTGGCTGGGTGACCAAAACAGTCAATGAACAGGGGATAGCGGAATTTCAGAGTGTCTGCATGGATGTGACCGACCGCCACCAGGCACGCCGGATCCAGGAAAACAAACGCTATCTTCAGGCACTTGCCGATGTTTACAGTAAGATATTTGAGTTTGATCTGGATGCAAATACGGTCCGATGTCTGCATTGCGATCCGAACTCCGGCTTTCAGAACTTCAAAAATATCGCAGTACAAATCGAAGATGCGCTGGATAGGTGGCTGCTTGCTGCGGTCTCTCCGGAACAGCAAGATACGGTTCGCCTCTTTTTTGCGGATTTCTGCCAGAGAAGACTGGACAAAACGGATGGGAAACCTTCGCAGATCACCTATGATGCCCGTGCAGCGGATGGCAGCATGAAGCAATACATGGGGATGTTCATTAAGATCGATGAATCGGTGAGCTTTTACTGCTGCCGGGAAATGAAGAATACAGACCATGCAGTTGTCCTCGAGCAAGAAAACCTCCGCTTAAAGGAGAAAATGCGTGATCTGGTCATGCAATTCTCCGATGGTCTTGCGGCATTTGAAATCTCGCCCGAAGGGCAAGTGAAGCCGCTTTATGCAAGTGAGAACGTGTGTGAGTTCTTTGGCTATACCAAGGAAGAATGGCTTCCGTTGACCGAGCGCTTTACGCCGCTGGAAAGTTTTGTGGCATATAGCGAAGCGACCTACGAAGACATTGCGCAGCTTTTGAGGACCGGCGAAGCGGAGTTCTCTTATTTTGACTATAAGTCCGAGACCGAGCGTCGGATCAAGGCCATCTGCTCGGAGAAAGAGCCAAATGCTACAGCATCTCGTTATGTTATGTTGTACGATGTAAATGGGAAGGCTGCGGAGCAGAAACAGACCCTGCCGGAAAAGCGAACGGTGTCGATTCGTACGTTCGGCTATTTCGATGTATTTGTGGGAGATACCCCGATCGCATTCCGAAACAAAAAGTCCAAGGAGCTGTTTGCACTTCTGGTGGACCGCAAGGGCGGCTATGTTACATCGGAAGAAGCCATCAGCTTTCTGTGGGAGGATGAGTCGGCCAACACCCTGACCCTTTCAAGATACCGTAAGGTTGCACTTCGTCTGAAAAGTACTCTGGAGGAGTATGGTATTTCCGATGTTGTAGAATCGGTAGACGGCAAGCGACGCATCGTGCGGGATAAGGTCGAGTGTGATCTTTACCAGTACCTTTCCGGCAAAGAGGAATATGCGCAGCTTTTCAAAGGCAGCTACCTGACAAATTATAGCTGGGGTGAGATGACCCTGGGAGAGTTGGTGATGAATCAGAAATGAGTCTTTCCATGCGCGGTTATACGCACACGGTCCATTATTATGAGACAGACAAAATGGGCATTACCCATCATTCGAACTATATTCGGTTTATGGAAGAAGCCAGAATGCACTTTCTGGGCGAGATCGGATTTCCGATGACGATGCTGGAACAGGCGGGGATCGAATCTCCGGTCGTTTCGATAAGCTGTGATTATAAGCACACCACAACGTACAGCGACGAAATCGCGATCGAGGTGAGAGTGACTGGCTATACAGGGGCAAGATTGACCCTTTCTTACAAAATGTTCAACAAGGCAACGGGCGTGCTGGTGGCAACAGCAATGTCCGTCCATTGCTTCATTGATCAGAAGGGGAGACCGATTGCCCTGAGAAAGTATTTCCCCGAGCTTGACGCAAAATTGAAAGCAGAAGAAACTTGAGAAAACAGCGAAAAAATTCGCAGATAAGATCTTCTTTGTCCATTTCCGCAACTGCAAGGGCGAGGTGCAGAACTTCCGGGAGACCTTCCATGACAATGGGGAACTGAACATGGCACAACTGATCCGAACTTATCAGGAGCTTGGACTGGAGGTGCCGATCCGTGTGGACCATGTTCCCGTCATGGCGGGCGAATCCGGTGGTGTGGCTGGGTATACCGCACTTGGCAGACTTTATGCGATTGGTTATCTGAAAGGCCTTTTGGAAATGGATGACCTTAAAAACAGACCCCACGACTGAGACTGTTCCCTCAGTACGAGAATTATTCTCCTCCGAAAAAGCAGCGGCTCCGTAGAAGTACAGAGCCGCTGCTTTTTGTAT
>CAZUDU010000034.1:11070-13036 GCA_964619455.1 uncultured Faecalibacterium sp. | reverse complement strand
GCGAAAAAAATCTCCCCGCGGGAGCGGCTTTGCCTTGCGCTCTTTGCAAGCGGCTGTTATACTTTTATTATACTGTGTGAATCTTCGCACCAAAAAGGAGCTGTTTGCGATGTCTGTTATGGAATCTCTGTCCGGCCGCCGCACCTACCGCCGCTTTGAACAAAAAGCGGTACCGCAGGATGTGGTGGATGATATTGTCGAAGCGCTGCGCCTGTCCTCCTGCGGGGCAAACCGTCAGGCGGTGCGGCTGGTGATCGTTTCCAGCCCGGAGATGGTCGCAAAGGTGCAGCCGCTGGTCAAGTGGGCGGCGTACCTCCCGCCGGAGCAGGGCATGCCCAAGGCAGACGAACTGCCCACCCTGTATGCCGCAGTGGTGCAGGATACCGCCATCCCCGGTGACCTTGCCACCGATACCGGCATCGCGCTGGCGAACATGACCCTTGCCGCGTGGGACAAGGGGGTCGGCAGCTGCATCATGGGCGCGATCGACAAGCCTGCCCTGACTGGGCTGCTGGGCATCGCCGAGCCGGAAAAGCTGGCGTTCATGATCGCGTTCGGCTACCCCAGCCACAAGGCATCGGTCGTGCCGATGACCGAACAGACCGGCGTGAAGTACTATCTGGATGAAAACCGGGACTACTGTGTGCCCAAGCGCAGCACAGAGGAGCTGGCACGCTATCTGTAAAAGTGTGTAGATGCGAATATATTCATAAAAATGCCTTGTGAAATGTATAAATAATTGCAAAATGGTTTCAAATGAGATTTAATTTTTGCACAAGTATTGACAATTTACTTTGTACAAACTATACTAATCTCGTTCACCAAAATTTCGATGCTGCGCACCCTTGCTGCTTGAAAACAGGGTGCCGGCTTCCTTTAAAAGCATTTTATGAGGAGTGTTTGAATATGAAAAAGATCACGCGTCGCAGCTTCCTGATGGCTGCTGGTCTGTCCGCTGCTGCTCTGGCTCTGACCGCCTGCGGCGGCTCTTCCTCCACCGCAAGCTCTGCTGCTTCTTCTGAGGCGGCTGCTTCCGGTCTGAGCACCGTTGTCTCCGGCAAGCTGACCATGGCGACCAATGCCGCATTCCCTCCGTACGAGATGACCACCGATGCAGGCGACTTTGAGGGTATCGATGTTGACACCGCAAAGGCCATTGCGGAGAAGCTGGGTCTGGAGCTCCAGATCGATGATATGGACTTTGACGCAGCTCTGATGAGCGTGCAGCAGGGCAAGGCCGATATCGTCATGGCTGGCGTTACCGTCACCGACGAGCGCAAGCTGGTCATGGACTTCTCCAACAGCTATGCGACCGGCATCCAGTCTGTCATCGTGCCCGAAGGCTCTGACATCACCGATCTGGACGCTCTGGCTGGCAAGAAGATCGGCACCCAGCGCGGCACCACCGGCTACATCTACTGCTCTGATGACTTCGGCGAGGATGCTGTCGTTGCATACGACAACGGTCTGACTGCGGTGCAGGCTCTGAACAACGGTCAGGTGGACTGTGTCGTTATCGACAACGCTCCCGCACAGGAGTTCATCGCTGCAAATCCCGGTCTGATCATTCTGGACACCCACTATGCGGTGGAGAACTACGCCATCGGCATGGGCAAGGGCAACACTGCAATGGCAGACGCTATCAATGGTGCACTGGAAGAGCTGGAGGCTGACGGCACCCTGCAGGCGATCGTGGATAAGTACATCACCGCTGAATAATTCGGCGCGTTTTGAACACCACGGGGAGGCAGTCCATTGGGACACCTCCCCTTTTTTGGGGAAATAAGGTTACAAATTTTTGACAAATTTACAGTTGTAAAAGAAAGGGAACGGTGCGCATGGCTGCACAATACGAAATGCTGAGTCAGTTGTTGAAAAGCGGTGAAACGCTGAACGTCTGGCAGCATACCTTTGTCCGTTTTTATCAGGCGTTTCTGCTTTCTGACCGCTGGATCCAGTATCTGGA
>CAZUDU010000034.1:9801-10970 GCA_964619455.1 uncultured Faecalibacterium sp. | reverse complement strand
TCGCTGGGCAACGAGTTCATCATGCTGCTCAAGGATACCTCCCTGATCACCACCATCGGCGGCAAGGAGCTGCTGTACGCGGCACAGGGCATCATGAACCGTACTTACGACGCAATGTTCCCGCTGCTGGGCGTTGCATTCACCTACCTTGTAGTGGTCATGTTCTTTACCTGGCTGCTGGGCAAGCTTGAGAGGAGGCTGGCACAAAGTGACCGATAAGATTCTGGAAGTCCGTGGTCTGACCAAGACCTACGGCGGCGTGAAAAAGCGCGGTGCCAAGACCGCAGCTCCTGCGCTGGATGTTCTGCGCGGCATCGATATCGATATCTACCGCGGCGATGTGGTCTGCCTGATCGGCCCTTCCGGCTGCGGCAAGTCCACTTTCCTGCGCTGCCTGAACCGGTTGGAGATCCCCACCTCCGGCAGCATCAAGTTTGAAGGTGTGGAGGTGGACGATGCCCACATCGACTCTGTGCGCCAGAAGATGGGCATGGTGTTCCAGCACTTCAACCTCTTCCCGCATCTGACCGTCAAGAAGAATCTGGAGCTGGCACCCAGCCTGCTCAAGCTCAAGGACAAGCAGGCGATCTCTGACCGTGCCGACGAGCTGCTGGCACGCGTGGGCCTTGCAGACAAGGCGAACGCCTACCCCAAGAGCCTGTCCGGTGGTCAGCAGCAGCGCATCGCCATTGCGCGTGCGCTGGCAATGGATCCGGACGTGATCCTGTTCGACGAGCCGACCTCGGCACTTGACCCGGAGATGGTCGGCGAGGTTCTGGAGCTGATGAAGGAGCTGGCGCACACCGGCATCACCATGCTGGTGGTCACCCACGAGATGGGCTTTGCGCGCGAGGTCTCCAACCGTGTCATCTTTATCGATGAGGGCAAGATCCAGGAGGATGAGCCGCCGCAGGAGCTGTTCAACAACCCCAAGCATCCGCGTCTGCAGGCCTTCCTGTCCAAGATGCTGTGACCCTCTCAGCTGCGCGATCAGCCGGCGGCTGAGTTGCTCGCAGCTCCCCCAAAGGGGGAGCCAAGAATAGAAGTATCGTTGCCGCAGGTGACGAAGAGGGCGAGCTGGCAGGATCAAGCAAAGACTCGTTATTGTTAACTTTTTGAAAAAATGCCGCCGGAGGTCTGCAAACCCCGGCGGCATTGTGTTATCATTG
>CAZUDU010000034.1:0-9701 GCA_964619455.1 uncultured Faecalibacterium sp. | reverse complement strand
GCGCTGGACTACAAGACCGGCAAGGCGGTGCTGGCACTGCTGCAAAAGACCTGCCGCGAGACCGGCAAGACCGTCATTGTCATTACCCATAACACGGCACTGACCGCAATGGCAGACCGAATCATTCAGGTGCGCAGCGGGCAGATCGTTTCCAACCAGATCAACCAGAACCCCGTGCCGGTGGAACAGATCGAGTGGTGAGACCAGTGAAGAAAAGTTATCAGAAAAATATCCTGCGCGAGATGAAGGGCAGCATGAGCCGGGTCGTCTCGCTGTTTGGCATCGTGATGCTGGGCGCGATGATGCTGACCGGCTTGGGGAGCTTCCCGTCCAGCATGCGGATCGCCGGGCAGCAGTATTATGTCAACCAGAACGTTTTTGACCTGCGGGTGCTTTCCACGCTGGGTCTCGGTGAGGCGGACATTGGTGCGATCGAAGCCACCGAAGGGGTCACTGCCGTGATGCCGGTCAGAACGGTGGACGCAGAGACCCGCTGGAAGGGCAAGGATACGACCCTGGTTGCCCGCTTGCAGCAGCTGGATCGTTACCCGGAAGCAGAGACCGCCGACAACATGAACCGGCTGGTGCTGCTGTCCGGCAGGATGCCGCAGCAGCCGGGCGAGTGCGTGGTGCAGGTGCTGGGCAGTTCGGGCGGCGCGGAGCTGGGCAGCGTCCTGCTGCTTGTAGAGGGCACCGAGGATGTCACGGAGCATGAATTTACCGTAGTCGGCGTGGTGCAGGATCCGCTGCATTTTTCGCTGGACGGAACCGAGAGCAGCACGGTGGGCGACGGTCAGGTGGATCTGCTCGTCTTTGTGCCGGAGGGCAGCCTGACGGTGGATTATTATACTGCTTGCTATATCAAGGCGGAAGATGCCGATCGGTACGACAATTACTCGGAAGAATATCAGGCGGCAGTGGATGCTGTGGCAGAGCGGCTGGAAGCCATTGCGGATGTGCAGTGCGAGCAGCGCCGCACCCAGCTCATCACCGACGCAAATGCTCAGCTGGCGGACGCAAAGCAGACCTACAACGAGCAGAAAGCGGAAGCAGAGCGCCAGTTTGCCGAAGCCGAGCAGCAGCTTGCGGAGGCCGAAGCGCAGCTGGACGCAGCCGGGCAGCAGCTCCGTGAAAGCGAAGCTGCGTATGAAGCCGGCAAAGCCGCGCTGGAACGCCAGCGCGCAGAGCTGCCGGTTTCCATGCAGAGCGGTGCCCAGCAGCTGCTTGCCGGGCAGGAGCAGCTGCTGGATTTTGAAGAACAGCTCCAGCAGATCGAGCTGCTGGTCAACCTCAAGCAGGTAGCAGACCCGCTGCTGGGCTACGCAGAAGCCGCGCTCGATAATGCTCAGAAAGCGCTGGACGAAGCAGAGCCGGAGGACGAGGAATACACCGAGCTGCGGGAGCTGCTGGCAAAGGCGCAAAGCTCCTATGATAGCATCTATGGGCAGCTTGAGGGCTACCAGAAGCAGCTCGACGAAGGCAAGCGTCAGATGTACGAGCAGGGACTGCTCTCTGCACCGGATGTGGACAACACGCAGCTCGTTGCCGAAGCAAAGGCGGCTCTGCGCCAGATGAAGCTTTCCATGATGCAGGGGCAGATGGGGCTTTCCACCGGTACGGCGGAGGCGTACAGCCAGTTCTCTGCCGCAGAACAGCAGATGGAGCAGGCGCGTGCGCAGCTCGACAGCGGCTGGGCAGAGTATGAGTCCGGTCGCGCGCAGCTCGAGCAGAACCGCACCGAATACGAGACTCGGAAGGCGGATGCGGAGCGCCAGCTCGCAGAGGGTCTGGCACAGCTCAACGATGCCGAGGAACAGGTCAGCAAGATCAAGAGCGGCGAGTGGTATGTACTGGACCGCAACAGTACCATGAGCATCGTGACCTTTGAACAGTATTCCGACCGGATGCAGGCGATCGCCAATGTGTTCCCGGTGTTCTTCTTCCTTGTGGCGGCGCTGGTCGCCACGACGACCATGACCCGCATGGTGGACGAGAACCGTTTGCAGATGGGTGCACTGAAGGCGCTGGGTTATTCCGGTATGGAGATTGCCTCCAAGTACATCTTCTACGCGCTGACGGCGGCGGTGCTGGGCAGCATCGTGGGCACCGCGATCGGTCTGGTGGTGTTCCCGCTCATCATCTGGAATGCATATCAGATGATCTTTACCATGTACACCTTCACGCTCCGGTTCTACCCGGGGCTTGCGGCGGCAAGTCTTGCCGTCAACGCGGCGGTCATCGGCTTTGCGACCTGGAGCGCCTGCCGTTCCAGCCTGAAGGAAAAGACCGCGGCTCTGCTGCTGCCCCGTGCCCCGGCGGCGGGCAAACGCATCTTCCTGGAACATCTGACCCCGCTGTGGTCGCGGATGAGCTTTTCGCAAAAGACCACTGCCCGCAACCTGTTCCGCTATAAAAAGCGATTCTTTATGACCGTGCTGGGTGTGGCAGGCTGCACGGCACTGCTGCTTATCGGCTTTGGTATTCAGGATTCGCTTCTGCCCATCGTGGAAAAGCAGTCCGCAGAGCTGACCCACACCGACCTGACCGTTTCGCTCGGCGATGCCAAAGCGCTGACGGTGGAGGAGGGGCTGGCGCAGCTGCTGGACGAAAGCGGTGAGGTGGAGAGCTGGGGCGCGTTCTATACCCGTTCGGTCACCGTCTACAACGAACAGGGCACCAGCGCCAGTGTCAGCGTGGTGGGTGCAGAGCAGGACGGCCAGCTTGCTGCGTATTTCACCTTCCGTACCCGCAAGGGACATGATGCGATCCCGCTGGACGATTCCAGTGTGATCCTGACCGAAAAAACGGCGGCGAACCTCGGCGTGGAGCCGGGTGACACCATCTGGGTGGAGAACGCGGACGGAGAACGGCAGGAGATGACCCTGACCGGTGTGACCGAGAACTATATGTTCACCCGGCTGTACCTTTCCCGTGCGCAGCTGGAGCAGTTCCTTGGCACGGCAGAACCGGAATGGAACACGGTCTACGGCGTGACCAAGTGCAAGACGGTCGAGCAGAGCGATGGTCTGCGCGCGGAGGTACTGCGCTGCAACTACGTCAGCAGTGTCAGCTTTATGGCAGATACGACCCAGATGTTCGACAACCTGATCGTCAGTTTGAACTATGTGGTCATCCTGATCATCGCCTGTGCAGCGGCGCTGGCGGCGGTGGTGCTGTACAACCTGATCAGCGTCAACCTTGCAGAGCGCAAAAAAGAACTGGCGACCATCAAGGTGCTGGGCTTCTACGATCAGGAGGTCTACCGCTACATCTTCCGCGAGATCGAGCTGCTGGCGCTCATCGGTGCGGGCGTGGGGCTTTTGCTGGGTGTGCCGCTGCATCGTTTCATCGTGCTTACGGTGGAGATGGATCAGCTCATGTTCATCCGGGATATCGCTCCCCGAAGCTACCTGCTGAGTGTTGCGCTCACGATGGTCTTTACGCTGGTGGTCTGCTTTATCATGCGCCGCCATGTCAAAAAGATCAGTATGGTGGAGAGCATGAAGGCGCCGGAATAAGCTTTGCAAAAGTTCATAGATGATTCATGAAAAAAGCAAATTCTTGCCGTAATTGTCTGGTACTATAAAGTCACCGAAAGGGTGAGGCCGCAATCACCCGGCCGGGACATGATTCCTCCTTTTCTAAAACCAAATACCGCAAAACCGCAAGCCCCTGTCCGAACGAAACGGACAGGGGCTTGCGCGTTTGTCAGGAACTTTTTTGCAATAAACCTATTGACAAACTGGGTAGATAGGTATATAATGCAGGCATCCGAACTTCCTGCTGCACAGAGCGGGAACGGAACCTTGCAACGAAAGGAGGGCATGATTGTGAAGCTGATCTGGAACGAACTGCTGCATGAGAATTTCCGCTGTGGGCGAATGTGTGCACACCGGGCAGAGCAAAAGGCTGCTGGTGATGTGCTGCCCTCCGTGCTGCGAATGCGGCACAGCGGGGCGCCGCTCTGACACCTTTTGATACAGGACTGCCCGGTGCTCGTTTGGGGTGCACCGGGTATTTTTATCGACAAAAGTTATACTATAAGTTGAAATGGAGAGGTAAAATACGATGTCTGAGTATAAATTTGAGACCCTTCAGCTCCATGTTGGTCAGGAGCAGCCCGACCCCGCCACCGATGCACGCGCAGTGCCCATCTACCAGACCACTTCGTATGTGTTCCGCAACAGCCAGCATGCAGCCGACCGCTTTGGGCTGGCAGATGCGGGCAACATCTACGGCAGGCTGACCAACTCCACCCAGGAGGTATTTGAAAAGCGCATCGCCGCGCTGGAGGGCGGTGTTGCGGCGCTGGCAACGGCTTCCGGTGCGGCAGCCATCACCTACACCATTCAGGCACTGGCACAGGCGGGCGACCACATCGTAGCGCAAAAGACCATCTACGGCGGCAGCTATAACCTGCTGGCACATACGCTGGCACAGTTCGGTGTGACCACCACGTTTGTGGATGCACATGACCTTGCCGAGGTGGAGGGCGCGATCCAGCCCAACACAAAGGCAGTCTATCTGGAAACGCTGGGCAACCCCAACAGCGATATCCCGGACATCGAAGCCATCGCGCAGATCGCCCACAAGCATGGTCTGCCGCTGGTCATCGACAACACCTTTGGCACCCCGTACCTGATCCGCCCCATCGAATACGGTGCGGACATCGTGGTGCACTCTGCCACCAAGTTCATTGGCGGTCACGGCACGACGCTGGGCGGCATCATCGTGGACAGCGGCAGATTCGACTGGAAGGCGAGCGGGAAGTATGCGAACATCGCAGCACCGAACCCCAGCTACCACGGCGTTTCCTTTGCGGATGCCGCAGGTCCTGCCGCTTTCGTGACCTATATCCGCGCCATTCTTCTGCGGGACACCGGCGCGGCCATCTCGCCCTTCAATGCGTTCCTGCTGCTGCAAGGCACCGAGACGCTGAGCCTGCGCATCGAGCGCCATGTGGAGAATACCCGGAGGGTGGTGCAGTTCCTTGCGGCGCATCCGCAGGTGGAAAAGGTCAACCACCCCTCGCTGGCAGAGCACCCGGATCACGCGCTGTATGAAAAATATTTCCCCAACGGCGGCGCGTCCATCTTTACCTTCAACATCAAGGGCGGCAGGGAGGAAGCCTTCCGCTTCATCGACAACCTCAGGATCTTCTCGCTGCTGGCGAATGTTGCGGATGTGAAGAGCCTTGTGATCCACCCGGCTTCCACCACCCACAGCCAGCTCACCGATGCCGAGCTGGAAGAGCAGCAGATCTACCAGAACACCATCCGCCTGTCCATCGGTACCGAGCACATCGATGATATCCTTGCCGATCTGGAAGCAGGCTTTGCAGCGGTGCGCGGTGCATGATGCACCGGGGGCTTGCATTTTGCGGGCGGTTGGTGTAGAATACAGACAACAATCAAATACAGGGGAGCTTGTAATGGCAGGCTGAGAGGAAGTAATCGAACTTCGACCCTTTAACCTGATGCGGATAATGCCGCCGTAGGAAGTAAGGATGAAAAACGCTTTTTACAGGAGATGCCGTACAGGTGTCTCCTGTTTTTTGTTTGCCTTTTTCCGGGAAGGAGGGGAGCTGCGGCGTTGCCGCACCGAGGCTGAGGGGGAGCGCCCTGAGCTTTTGAGGAGCATCTGCGATGGGAAGCCGTGTTCCGGCGTGAGAGGAAACCAGAAAGTTTCGACCGCAATTCCGCGAGACGAGGATCGTCTTATCCACGCAGGAAGCAGAGAAGAACGCTTCCATAAAAGCAAAGGAGCCAATTTATGTTTGCAGAGATCTTTACAAATGTCCGTCAGAACAGCCCGCTCGTCCACAACATCACGAACTATGTCACGGTCAATGACTGCGCCAATATGGTGCTTGCCTGCGGCGCGTCTCCCATCATGGCGGACGATCAGGCAGAAGCGGCACAGATCACCGCGATCTGCGCCGGGCTGAACCTCAATATCGGCACGCTGAACAGCCGCACCATCGCATCCATGCTGATCGCGGGCAAGGCGGCAAATGCCCTGCATCACCCGGTGGTGCTGGATCCGGTGGGAGCCGGTGCGTCCGACCTGCGCACCGGAACGGCATTGCGGCTGCTGCAGGAAGTGCAGTTCACGGTCATCCGGGGCAATGTTTCAGAGATCCGGACCCTCGTGTGCGGCAGCGGCAGCACCAAGGGAGTGGACGCGGATCTTGCGGATCGCGTTACCGAAGAAAATCTTGAAGATGCTGTCCGTTTTGCCAAGGCGTTTGCGGCAAAGACCGGCGCAGTCGTAGTGATGACCGGTGCGATCGACCTTGTCGCGGATGCGCACAAGGTGTACTGCATCCGCAATGGTCACCCGATGATGTCCTCCATCACCGGAACAGGCTGCCAGCTCTCGGCACTGATCGCCGCATTCGTGGCAGCGAATGCAGGGCATCCGCTGGAAGCCGCCGCGGCGGCTGTCTGTGCGATGGGACTTGCGGGCGAGATCGCTCACGCACGGCTCGCCCCGCAGGACGGCAACGCCAGCTATCGCAATTACATCATTGATGCCGTTTACAGAATGACCTCGCAGCAGCTGGAGGAGGGGGCACGCTATGAAGTGCGATAAAAAGCTGATGCGGCTTTATGCTGTGACCGACCGCGCATGGACCGGGGCGCAGACCCTGTATGAGCAGGTGGAACTTGCGCTCAAAGGCGGTGTGACCTGTGTTCAGCTGCGGGAAAAGCAGCTGGATCACGATTCCTTTTTGCAGGAGGCAGTCGAGCTTGCGGCGCTGTGCAGACGGTATGGCGTGCCCTTTTTCATCAACGATGATGTGGACATTGCCATCCAGTGCCAGGCGGACGGTATCCATGTGGGTCAGGGGGATATGGCAGCGGCACAGGTGCGCCAGCGCGTCGGAGATGGGATGATGATCGGCGTTTCAGTGCACTCGGTCGAACAGGCGCGGGAAGCCGTCCGCAGCGGCGCGGATTGTCTGGGGGTGGGCGCGGTCTTTTCCACTTCGACCAAAACGGATGTGGAAGTCCTGCCGCACGAGACTTTGCGCGCCATCTGCGAAGCGGTGGAGGTCCCGGTGGTGGCGATCGGCGGCATCCACAAGGAGAATCTGTTGGAGCTTGCGGGCAGCGGCGTGGATGGTGTGGCGCTGGTCAGTGCGATCTTTGCGGCAGAGGACATTGAACGCGAATGCCGCACGCTGCGCAGACTGTCCGAGCAGATGACAGGAAACTGAAACAGGATACGAACACAAAAAAGGAGAAGCGTATGAAGAGCATGAAAACCGCATTGTCCATTGCCGGCACCGACCCGACCGGTGGTGCCGGAGCACAGGCAGACCTCAAAACCATGACAGTGAACGGCGTGTTCGGGATGAACGTGGTCACAGCGCTGGTCGCGCAGAACACGACCGGCGTGCGTGCCGTGCAGGAAACGACACCCGAGTTTTTGCGCCAGCAGCTGGATGCCGTGTTTGAGGATATCTTCCCGGATGCAGTCAAGATCGGCATGGTATCCTCATCCGAGCTGATCCGGGTGATCGCGGAGCGGCTGCGGTTTTACGACGCGCGCAACATCGTGCTAGACCCTGTGATGGTGGCAACGGCAGGCTCTGCGCTGATCCGGAACGATGCGGTGCGGACCATGACCGAAGAGCTGCTGCCGCTGGCGGCGGTCGTCACCCCGAACATCCCGGAGGCGGAGGTGCTCTCCGGGCAGAGCATCCGCACCAAAGAGGAGATGGAAGCTGCGGCAGAAAAGATCTACACCACCTACGGCTGTGCCGTTCTGCTCAAGGGCGGGCACAGTGTCAATGATGCCAATGATCTGCTTTGGACGGAACAGGGAGCGCAGTGGTTTGCGGGCAGACGCATCGAAAACCCCAATACTCACGGCACAGGATGTACTTTGTCCAGTGCGATCGCTGCGAACCTTGCAAAGGGCTTTCCGCTCGAAGAATCGGTGCATCGTTCCAAAGTGTACATCTCGGCGGCGCTGGCAGAAATGCTGGATCTGGGCGCGGGTTCCGGCCCAATGGACCATACGCTGGGGGCAAATGGGGTAGAAAACTGGATGAAGAATGTTGTAAACGTATGAAAAACACTTTTTTCTCCTGAACTTTAGGATTCTGAATTTACAAAACTTCTGTTCTGTACTATAATAAAGAAACTGACAAACATTACAGTACAGGAGGATATCGTCTTGCTGACACAATGGATCGAAGCTGCATACAAACTGCTCTGGGGCGATCTGTTCACCATCCCGCTGGGGGAGAACGGAGGGCTTGGGCTTTCCTTCATGGTCATTCTGCTCTTTTCGGCGGGCATCTATTTTACTCTGCGCACAAAGCTGCTGCCTGTCCGGTTGTTCCGTGACATGATCGATGCGGTACGTGAGAAGAACGCGGACAAGGAGGGGCTTTCCTCCTTCCAGACCCTGATCATCTCCACCGCGACCCGCGTGGGCATGGGCAATCTGGTGGGCGTGGTCGCGGCGGTGTCCGCTGGCGGCGCGGGCGCAGTGTTCTGGATGTGGATCACCGCACTGCTGGGCGCTTCGACCTCCTTTATCGAATCCACGCTGGCGCAGATGTACCGCAAAAAGGATCCGCTCTACGGCGGCTGGCGCGGCGGCCCGGCGTACTATCTGCATGAGCTTGCCGAGCGCAAGCGCGGCAAAAAGCTGCGCATCTCGGTCATTGCGGCGCTGTTTGCACTGTCTGGTCTGATCTGCTGGTGCGGCATCAGCCAGGTCATCAGCAACTCGGTCAGTTCTGCGTTCAAGAACGCGTTCCAGATCCCGCCGCTGACCACAACCATCGTGCTGACGGTCCTGGCAGCGATCATCGTTCTGCGCAAGAATGCCACGGTCAAGAGCCTTGATGTGATGGTGCCGATCATGGCAGTGTGCTATTTTGTCATCACGGTGGTCATCGTGATGCTCAATATCACGCAGTTGCCCGGCGTGCTGGCGCGCATCTTCTCGGAGGCGTTCGGCGTGCGTCAGGCAGTGGCGGGCGGCTTTGGTGCGGTGGTCATGAACGGTGTCAAACGCGGTCTGTTCTCCAACGAGGCGGGCAGCGGCTCGGCTCCCTGTGCGGCGGCAGCGGCTGAGTGCGATGAACCGGTCAAGGTGGGCTTTGTACAGGCACTGGGTGTGCTGATCGATACGGTCGTGATCTGCAGCTGTACCGCTTTCCTGATGCTGCTCGTCCCGGAGGAAGTGATCGGCGGAATGGCGGGTATGGATCTGCTCCAGACTGCGATGCAGTACCATCTGGGCAGCTTTGGCGTGGTGTTCATTGCGATCATTCTGGCACTGTTCAGCTTTTCAACCTTCATTGGCGTGCTGTACTACGCACGCTCCAATGTGGCGTACCTGTTTGGCGACAACTGGTGGAGCCAGACTGCGTACAAGCTGCTGGCGCTCGTCATGCTGCTGATCGGCGGCGTGCAGGCGTATACGGTGGTCTGGGATCTGGGCGATGTGGGCATCGGTCTGATGACCATCTTCAACATGATCGGTCTGGTGTTCCTTTCCAAGGAAGCACTGGATGCTTTGAAAAAATACGAAGAGCGCAAGCAGCTGCGCTGAATAGCAAGGAGGCATCGGGAACGATGCCTCCTTTTCTGCGCAAAAATCAGAAAAATCATTCTTTTGCTCCAAAAAGCTGAAAAAAGTAGTTGACAAAACCCGCCTCTCGTGCTAAAATAAAC
>CAZUDU010000033.1:0-13096 GCA_964619455.1 uncultured Faecalibacterium sp. | reverse complement strand
CGTTCCGCCGGAAAGCTCCAAAATTCGTTTGACCAGCGCAAGCCCCAGCCCGTTGCCCTTGGTCGCATGGCTGGAATCGCCCTGATAAAACTTGTCAAAAATATGCCGGATGGTCTCCTTGTCCATGCCGCAGCCGGTGTCGGTGAGTTCTACCGCAAGCCACTCACCCTCCCGGCTCTGGCGCAGGGTGATGCTGCCGCCTTCCGGGGTAAACTTGACCGCGTTGGAGAGCAGGTTCGTCCAGACCAGCTCCATCAGCTCCGGGTCTGCGTAAGCCATTGCGCTGTCCTCCAGATCCGCTTCAAATTCCAGTGCCTTCTTTTCCCAAGTCTCTTCAAACTGCACCGCGCACTCACACAGCTGCGCACAGAGATCGAACGGCTGCGGTTCAGGGCGGATGGTCTGCTTTTCGAGCTTGTTCAGCTTGAGCATATTCTGGATAAGATTGGACAGCCGCCGGGTCGCATAGCGGATGTTCTCCACCTGCTCCTGCTGGCGCTCGGTCAGGCTGCTGTGCTGCAACAGCTCCGCGTTGCTGGAAATGACCGCCAGCGGCGACTTGAACTCGTGCGATACATCCGAGAAGAAATCGGTCTTGAGGGTCTCGATGCTGCCCAGCTGCTCGACCATCGTATCAAAGTCCAGAATGATCTGATCCAGATAATCGGTGCGGTCTGCCGTGTGGATGGGCGCCACATAGACCGAAAAATCCCCCTGTGCCACCTGACGGGTCGCCTTGGCAAGGCGCAGCATGGGTTCTTCGTAGGTCTGGCGGATCTTGCACCGGGTGAACAGGGTCAATGCTGCCGCCGCACCGCCCCAGTACAGAATGGGCACGACCGACTGGGTGATCCCGCCCCAGCCGAGCCGGTTCATGCCCACGATGATGCCGGTGTGGATGCCCGCCACCAGCAGCATCACGATCAGGTAGACAAAGAACAGCGAGACCGGGAACCGGCTGTGCCTGCGCTGGCGCGTCCAGAAGCTCTCCTTCTTCATCGCAGCACCGCCTTGTAGCCTAAGCCGCGCACTGTCCTGATCTCAAAGCCATCGCAGCCAGAAAACTTATCCCGCAGCTTGGTGATATAAACGTCCACTGCGCGCAGGCTGGTCTCGCTGTCCAGCCCCCAGAACTCGTCCATGAGCTGGGCGCGGGTAAAGGTCTTTTTGGGGTAGGAAAGCAGCTTGTAAAGGATGTTGAACTCCCGCGTGGTCATGGTCAGCTCCTCGCCGTCCACCTCGGCGGTCATGGCATCGGCATCCAGCACCAGATTGCCCACCGTGAGCTTGCGCTCCACCTCAATGTTTGCGCGGCGCAGCAGCGCACGCACCCGCATTTCCAGCTCGGCCAGCTCCACCGGCTTGACCATATAATCATCGATGCCCAGCCGGAAGCCCTTCTGCTTGGAGGGCAGATCGTCCTTTGCCGACATGAACAGGATGGGGATGTGCTTGTTGACCGTACGCACGCTCTGCGCAAATTCAAAGCCGTCCATGCCCGGCATCATGATGTCCGACACGATCGCATCGAACAGGCTGTTGTACATGGCATCGAACGCCGCCTGGGCATCCGGCACGCCCACCGCTTCAAAGCCGCAGTCGTTCAGATAGGTGCAGACCGTCTTGTTCAGCTTTGCATCGTCATCCACTACTAAGATCCGGTTCATTCCCGTTCCTCCTGTCGCTGTTTTTTCGAGATCCAGCGCAGCATCCAGCAGCCCATCAGCGCTGCTGCCGCGCCCATTAAAAGCCCCATCACTCCGTTCACCTTTGAAAGCTCTGCCCCGCTCCCCTCCTGCGTAAAGGAAAGGATCGCTGTCTGGGTCAGCACCAGACCGATGACCGACGAGGCAAGGCTGATCATCTTGAGCGCGTGGCGCAGAATGCTGCGTTTGCGCTCCCGCAGTGCACCCCAGAGGTTCAGCCCGATCTCGGTAAAGGTGAACGCCGCGATGCCGATGGCTGCATACATGTGGTAGTGCGGTTCTTCCGGCTGGCGCAGCAGCCGCGCCGCATAGACCGCATACAGAACGCTGGCAAGAATCAGGATCGCCGCACTGCCCCGGTAGTAACGCGGGTGTTTTTCTGCCGGGGCGGCAAACCCGTGCAAGGCGCACTGCTTTGCCGCCACCATTGCATAGGTGTACCCCGCATTGACGCAGGTGAACACCGACCCGGCATACAGCCCCATCACGAGCTTGCCGGTGCCCAGCAAAAAGTTTGCCGCACAGAACGCCCCCGTGATCTGGAGCGCATATTGCTGTTTCTTCTTCATCAGGGTCCTTGCCGTTTTGCCCCACCGTTTCATCCGCGCACACCGCCATTCTACCCATACAGGATACCGCGCAAGCGTTTGCTGTTTGTTTGAGTTTTGTTTCAGAATTGTTAATTGCGCACCGCTCTTTCCCGCCGGGCGGTTTTATGCTACAATAGCCCTATCAAAAAATGTTTGGAGATACGATCGATGCAGTATTACGTTGCCCCCATGGAGGGCTTGACCGACCGGGTCTGGCGGCAGGTCCATCAGAAATGGTTCGCCGCACCCGGCGCGCCGACGCGCTACTATGCGCCCTTTCTCTCCCCGCCCGAAAACCGGGTCCTCGTCAAGCGGAAGATGGAAGAGGTGCTGCCGCAGAATAACCCCGGTCTCCCGGTCATCCCCCAGATCCTGGGCAAGGACGGCGAGCTTGCCGCGTGGATGATCGGCGAGCTGCGCAAGCTGGGCTACGCGGAGGTCAATCTGAACTTCGGCTGCCCATCCGGCACCGTCACCGCTAAGGGCAAAGGCTCCGGGATGCTGCGCGACCCTCAGAAGCTGGACGCCTTTTTGCAGGCAGTCTTTTCTACGGTGGAAGGTCCGGTCTCGGTCAAGACCCGCCTGGGTGTGGACAGCCCGGCGGAGTTCGCCGCCATTCTGGAGATCTATAATCGCTATCCCATCTCGGAGCTGACCATCCACCCGCGGGTGATGCGCCAGCTCTACCGTGGCGAGGCAGACCGCGCCGCATTTGCCGCCACCCTGCCTCAGTGCAAAATGCCGGTGTGCTACAACGGCGATCTGACCACCGCCGCCCAGCTGCATGAGGTCGCGGCACAGTTCCCTGACCTTTCCGGCATCATGGTCGGGCGCGGCGTCATTGCAGACCCCGCACTGCTGCGGGTGGCTCTAGGCGGTGCACCGGCATCCAAGGAGGAGCTGCGCGGGTATCTGGACGACCTGTACCACGGCTACACCGAGCTGTTCGTCAGTGCCAACAGCGCCATCAGCCGGATGAAGGCGCACTGGTTCTACCTCATCCACCGCTTTGCCGGCTCTGAAAAGCTGGAAAAGCAGCTCAAAAAGCTGCGCGAGCCGTGGGAGTACGAGGTGACCGTCAACCAGATCTTTACGCTGGAGCTCATGTAAAACAAAGATGCTCTGCCTTCTTGTCAGAAAGCAGAGCATTCAGGACGCCGGATTCCGGCTCAAAGGTCGATATAATTGCGCAGCATTGCCTGTAACAGATCGTCGCGATCCACCTTGCGGATCAGCGCACGGGCATTTTTATAGGTCGTGATATAGGTGGGGTCTTCGGAGAGGATATAGCCCACCAGTTGGTTGACCGGATTATAGCCTTTTTCCTTTAAAGCATCGTACACCTGCTGTACGATCTCATGGATCTCAGAGTCCTTTTGATCGTGGATCGAAAAAATAGCGGTTGCGTCACCCACGGAATACACCCCCTTCATGAGCTATAAACCATTGTACACGAATTGCGCCAAAACTTCAAGATATCCCACTCTGATTTGCACATATTGCCCAAATTCCGGCACTGTTTCTCATACAAGTTGAAGAGTACTTTTCCACCAAATTCCTGCATAGAAGGAGGAGTTCCCATGATCTTCGGCATCGGGTGCGATGTTTGCAGCATCTCCCGGCTGCAAAAAAGTCTGTCTGCCCCTTCCGCTGCCCGCTTTGTGCAGCGGGTCTATGGTGAAGCCGAGCGCGCCGCACTGCGGCTGGACACCGTGCCCGATGCCCCGCCGCACCGCCATTGCCTGCAAAGTGCGGCTGCAAACTTTGCCGCCAAGGAAGCCTTTCTCAAGGCGGCAGGCACCGGGCTGCGTGAGCCGTTCTCTCTTTGTGAGATCGAGGTCCTCCGGCTGGAGAGCGGCGCACCCTGCTATGTTTTTTCCGGCAAGAGCGCCGCATGGGTGGAGCAGAAGCACCTGCACGCCCACCTTTCCCTCAGCCACGAAGTCGACACCGCGCTGGCGTTCTGCATCCTGGAGCAGCGCTGACCGCGCGGGGAAACCTTTATTCTGTTTGCGCATACAATGGAACAGCCTGCACTGCATAAGCGGCGCGCCGCCTGCTCATACTAACAGCAGAAAGCAGCGGGGCTGCGCTTGGCAGAGCACATAGCGGGCGCATCCTCCGATCCTGAGGGAGGGACATTCCATGGAAGTACACAGAGGAGAGGTTTTTTACGCAGATCTGTCACCGGTCGTTGGTTCGGAGCAGGGCGGCGTGCGCCCGGTGCTCATTGTGCAGAACGAGATCGGCAACCGGCACAGCCCCACCGTGATCGCAGCCGCCATTACATCCCGGCTGGACAAGGCACGCCTGCCCACCCACATCAACATCCGGGCGGCAGACACCGGCCTTGCCAAGGACAGTGTCGTGCTGCTGGAGCAGATCCGCACGCTGGATAAACACCGCCTGCGCGAGCGCGCCGGGCAGATCACCCCGGAGGACCAGAAACGGGTGGATCAGGCACTGGATGTCAGCCTTGGGCTGAGTTCTTATTGATGCAAAAAGGCATCTCTTCTTTGGGAAGAGATGCCTTTTCTGGTTTACGGGTTCTTTTCACGCTCGTCGCGCAGGATGCCGGTCACGCGCTGCATTGCGGCAGCTGTACGGCGCAGCTCCTCGTCGCCGATCTCGGCACGCAGACGGTCATAGCAGCGCTTCAGGAAGGCGTGTTCCTCTGCCATCCGCTCGACCGCCTTTGTGGTCAGCGCCACATAGGTGCGCCCGGCTTCGCGGTCGGTGCCCCAGCTCACAAAGCCGCTGTCCTGCAGCGCTTCCATCCGTTTGGAAAGCTCCGGCATCCGTACCCCCATTGCCTGCGCAAGGTCTGCCAGGTAGACCTTTTCCTCCGGGGTCTGCTGCTGCAGCATTTTGATGTAATACAGCACCTGATAATCCGTCCGGCGGATGGTGCGGAACGCCCGGTCTACATCAAAATTGCTCAGAAAGAACCGTTCTTCCGGCTGGTAGTTCATCGTTTCCATCCTCAGATGCCCCCCTTCGTCCGCTCTTCACGCGGCAGATACGGGTGGGTGCCGCCAAGGCTCTTGTACGCCGGGCGGATGATCTTGTTGGCAGAGAGCAGTTCCTCGATGCGGTGTGCGCTCCAGCCCATGATGCGCGCCACGGCAAACAGCGGGGTATACAGCTCCATCGGGATGTTCAGCATCTCGTACACAAAGCCGCTGTAAAAGTCCACGTTGGGGCTGACGCCCTTGAAGATCTTGCGCTCGGATGCGATGAGCTGGGGTGCCATCCGCTCGATCTTGCTGTAAAGGGCAAGATCCTTGTCGCGCCCTTTGGCATGTGCAAGCTGTTCCACATAGCTCTTGAATACCACCTCACGCGGGTCGCTCAGGGAATAGACCGCGTGCCCCATGCCGTAGATCAGCCCCTTGCGGTCAAATGCTTCGCCGTGGAGCAGCTTTTTGAGGTAGGCAGCAAGCTCCTCGTCGTCCTCCTGATCGTGCAGATGCTCCCGGATATCCTGCATCATCCGCATGACCATCAGGTTCGCGCCGCCGTGCCGGGGACCTTTGAGGGAGCACAGCGCTGCCGCCATTGCCGAATAGGTGTCGGTGCCGGAGGAGGTCACGACACGGGTGGTAAAGGTGGAGTTGTTGCCGCCGCCGTGCTCGGCGTGGAGCAGCAGCGCAACATCCAGCACACGTGCTTCCAGCGGGGTGTACTTCATATCCGGGCGCAGCATCCGCAAAAAGTTCTCTGCGGTAGAAAGCGCCGGATCGGGGCGGTGGATGTACATGCTGCCGTCCTTCTCGTAGTGGTCGTAGGCATGGTAGCCGTAGACTGCCAGCATGGGGAAGATGCTCGCCAGCTGGATGCTCTGGCGCAGCACGTTCGGGATGGAGAGATCCGCGCTCATCGGGTCGTAGGAAGCAAGGGTCAGAACGCTGCGCGCCATCGAGTTCATGATGTCGTGGCTGGGCGCCTTCATGATGACATCGCGGGTAAAGTTCGTGGGCATGGTGCGGCACTCGCCCAGCACCGCGCAGAACTCGTCCAGCTTCTGTTGGGTCGGCAGCTCGCCAAACAGCAGCAGATATCCGGCTTCCTCAAAGGCAAAGCGCTTGTCGCGGCTGCCGGTGATCAGATCCTTGACATCGTAGCCGCGGTAGAGCAGCTGACCGTCACAGGGGTGCTTTTCCCCATCGACATACTCCCACGCACGGATATCCGAAATGTTGGTCAGACCCGCTAAAACGCCCTTGCCGTTCTCGTCGCGAAGACCCGCCTTGACACCGTATTCCTGATACAGTTCCTTGCCGATGCGGTCATGCTCTGCGCACAGCGGCTGCTGCTGTTCAAAGTACCCCATTACATTCTGCAAATAGTCCATCTTGTTGTGCAATCTCCTTTCCCATACGATCGATAAAGTCACTTTTTATTATTACAAAAAGGATATTTCCATGTCAAGCAACTGTTTGTAAACAAAAATGAAATATTTGTAAGCGAAAAACATCTTTCGAGCCGTTCCGAGCGTATCTGACGAAAAACGCAAAATGCCTCCGCCGCCCCGGCAGCAACCGGGTACAACAGAGGCATTTGCAATGAAGGAGAAAATGAAACAGGAGAAGCTTTTTGTTTGTAGGCGTGCTCCCGCTGTGCCGGGAACCGCCGGGGTTTATGCAGCGCTCTTTGCTTCCCCTTCCGGGAAGATGATCTTGTTGACAAAGAAGAAGATCAGCATGGAAATGCCGCCGTTGAGCACCGTCGTGCCGATGTTGTAGACGAAGTCCGGCACGAGCAGCCCTGCCACTGCGACCCAGACACAGTTGATCGAGTTGACGATGCAGGTGATGACACAGAACGCCGCCGCATACCAGCCGATCTGCTTTGCCAGAGCGCCCTTGCTGCGGAAGACCAGATTGCGCTGGATGGGGAAATTGACGCACTCGCCAAGGACCATTGCGATCATGTAGGCACAGAAATACGGCAGCCCGCCGTGCGCCGCGTCATAGCCGAGGATGTTCCACTTGAAGGTCTCCCCGAACAGGGTCACATCCACCCCCGGCCAGCCAAAATCCACGACCGGAAGGCCGGCAAACGCCCGCGGCAGAAATTGCAGCAGCAGATACTTGAACACGGTGATCAGGTTGGAGACGATCACGAACAGTCCGCCCTCCCGCACCCATTTTGCCGCGGCAGGGTGCTTTGCCGCAAATTCATTCCAGAATTTCATATACATTCCCTCGTTTGCTCAGTCGGACTGTCGTTTCAGTGCTGCGCGATCCAGCTGATTTGCCACGGCGTTCTGCACCAGACCCACCAAAGCACGCAGGATGCCAACGACCCAGAAGCCCTTTGCTTCCATCACAATACCATCCACCGTCTCATCTCCGATGAGCCCGCCGGTCATCTGTGCCAGTGCGCGCAGCGGCATGTTGTATTGGAACAGGGTGTTCAGATCTGCCTTGCCGCGCTTTGCACAGCGATCCAGCCGCAGGCGCAGCGCCCGTGCGATCAGCCAGCACAGCGGGCTGCGGCTCTGATCCAGCTCGCCCAGCGTCATGGTCTGGTCGATGACCGTCTTTTCTTCCGGGATGGGGTGCCCCAGCAGAGTCTCAAACTCTGTATCCGGGATTCTCTGGATGTCTGCCGTCTGGTAGCGCAGCAGCTTTTTGCCCGCATAGGGGTTCGGCGCACCGGTGCCCTGCACCGTGACTTCTGCCTGCAAGCGGATATCCTGCACGCTGGCACCGATCATCAGCTGATAGCTGCCGCCCTCGGTCTCCCAGCGGTTCGTTTCCACGTTCCAATAGCGGAACGCCTTGTCGTCCAGCTCGATGGCAACAGTGCGGCTCTCGCCCGCTTTCAGGAACACCTTGGCAAAGCCCTTCAGCTCCCTGACCGGGCGGAAGACCTCTGCACCGGGCTTTGCGATATAAAGCTGCGCGATCTCTGCACCGTCGTATCTGCCAGTGTTGGTAAGGGTAAAGCGCACCTGCTTTGCATCCGCTTCCAGTGCCGAATAGGCAAAGCTGGTGTAGCTCATGCCGTAGCCGAACGGATACCGCACCGCCTTACCCGCCGTCTCATAATAGCGATAGCCTACATACAGCCCCTCGCGGTACTCCACGTTCTGCTTTTGACCGGGGAAGTAGTTCACTGCCGGGGTGTCCTCGTAAGCCAGCGGGATGGTCTCTGCCAGCTTGCCGCAGGGGTTCTGCCTGCCGGTCAGCACGTCCAGCATGGCACCTGCACCTGCCTGCCCGCCCAGATAGCCGTGTACGACTGCCTTACAGTGGGTCGTCCAGCCGGTCTCGATCGGGCTGCCCGCGCTGATCACCGCCACCACGTTGGGGTTCGCTTCGCTTACCGCACTCAGCAGCATCTTCTGCGCCGCCGGAATATTCATGTGGCTGCGGTCCAGCCCTTCGCTCTCGCTCGCTTCGTCCAGACCGATGCAGAGGATCACGATCTCCGCACGCTTTGCCAGCGCGACCGCCTCATTGATGGCGGCAGCGTCCGGCTGCGCATTGCGCGCATAGCCCGCACAGCAGCCGACCAGCTCCAGCCCCTCTGCGGCAGCCAGCTCCTGTAAGGTATCCACCTTTGTGGGGTTGACCATGCTGGAGCCTGCGCCCTGATAGCGGGGGGTGATCGCAAAATCACCAATGAGCGCCAGCGTTTTGCCGGGCGCCAGCGGAAGGATCTGATCCTCATTTTTCAGCAGCACGATACTCTCTGCCGCCGCACGGCGTGCCAGTGCATGGTGCGCCTCCTTGTCAAAGTGCTTCGGGGCGCGTCGCACTGCTTCACTGGTCGAGAGCGCCAGCTCCAGCATCTCGTCCACCCGGGCATCCAGCTCCTGCTCGGTGATCCGTCCGCTTGCCAGTGCCTTGCGCAGCTTGCGTGCTCTGCCCAGCCCCGGGGACGGCATCTCCAGCGTAGAGCCGTTTTTGATTCCCTCCACATGGTCATTCGCGCCGCCCCAGTCGGTGACCACCGCGCCGTCAAAGCCCCACTCCTTGCGCAGGATGTCCAGCAGCAGGTGCGGGTTCTCATTCGCATAGGTGCCATTGACCCGGTTGTAGGAGCTCATGATGGACTTGGGCTGCCCTTCCCTGACCGCGATCTCAAAGCCGGTGAGATAGATCTCGCGCAGGGTACGCTCGTCCAGCACGCTGTTACTCGCCATCCGGCGCAGCTCCTGATTGTTCACCGCAAAATGCTTGGGGCAGGCGGCGATACCGTTTTTCTGGATGCCGCGCACATAGCCCGCTGCCATCTTGCCTGCAAGGTACGGATCCTCTGAGAAATACTCAAAGTTGCGCCCGCACAGCGGGCTGCGCTTGATGTTCAGACCGGGGCCAAGGATCACGTTGACCTCGTAGGAGGCTGCTTCTTCGCCCAGCGCTTCGCCCACCTGCTCGTACAGCTCGGGATCCCAGCTATTTGCCGCCGTTGCCGCCGTAGGGAAGCAGGTCGCAGGCTCGGAAGGGTTCAGCCCCAGATGATCTGCTGCGCCCGCCTGCTTGCGCAGACCGTTCGGACCGTCCGACAGCCAGATGGACGGCACGCCCTGCTTTTTGTATTCCTGCGTCTGCCAGGTCGTTTTGCCCGAGAGCAGCGCACATTTTTGTTCCACACTCAGTGTTTCCACAATATCTTTATGTTTCAAGAGAAAGCTCCTTTCGGTTGAACGCGACTCTTCCTTTGGAAGCAGGACCACGCACTATGCGTGATCCCGTTTCCAAAAGAGGGGGTGGACGGAATGTCCGCCCCCAAGTTTCCGGATCAGTTATGCAGCCTGTGCCCAGACCTTACGCTTTTTCAGCAGCAGATATTCTGCGCCTGCCAGAACGAGCAGACCCGCCGCATCTACAACATAGAAGACGATGATCCAGGTAGAAACATGTCCGTTGTTGTTGGTGTAGGTGTAGGAATTGACCATCGTGTACATGATGTTCTTGCATGCACGGCGCATTGCCTGAACGCTGGTCGCGCTGGTGGTATCGGTCATGATCGCATCGTTGCCTGCGGTCGCCAGCATCATATCGGTGCCGCCGCGCACTGCACGGTCTGCGTCCATATAGCCGTAGTTGCCAAAGTAATCGGTCAGGACCATGCCCTGATGACCCCACTCACCACGGAGCAGATCCATGTTCAGCTCGGCACAGGCAGCCGCCCACACCGTACCAAAGTTGTTGTAAGCGTTCATCACGGTGATGGGATTGTCGCCCGCTTCCTTGATGCACTTCTCGAACGGCTTGAAGTAGATCTCGCGCATTGCCTGCTCCGTGCTCCATGTGCAGAGGATCGCATTGCGGTTGGTCTCCTGATCGTTCAGTGCAAAATGCTTGATGAAGGGATACAGCTCATACTTATAAACGCCCTCGCACTCTGCGGCAGCCATCTCTGCGCTCAGAACGCCGTCCTCGGAGTAGTACTCGAAGTTACGCCCTGCAAATGCAGAACGGTGCATGTTCATGGAAGGTGCATACCAGCCATCGACCCCCAGATCACGGGCTTCTGCGCCCAGACCTTCTGCCGCCAGCTTTGCCATATCGGTGTTCCAGGTGGAAGCGATCACGATCTCCGAGGGATAGCCCAGACCCCTTGCGCTTTCCGAACCAACACGGGCACTGATGCCGGCAGGACCGTCTGCATCCAGAGCCTTGAGCTTGCCGACCGACTCGATCGCCGGGGAGCCGTAGCCGCCAAAGCCGATCATCTCGACCATGTCATCCACACTCAGCTGATCCAGAAGCTGCTCCCACTGCGGGTCATCAAAGCTCTTGCCGCGCAGATCGTTCAGGGTCAGACCATTCTTTGCACCGGTGGTGGGCATCACATCGTTGTCGTTATTGTACTCGTAAACGTCGTAAGTTCCGTGTGCTACGACCTCATACTGAGCGGGCAGCTCGTAAGTTGCGGGTGCTGCGGTCGCCTCTGCATAGTTTGCAAAGCCGTTTGCACGGGACAGATAGGTGACCTCGCCGCGTGCAAAGTCGAACAGGTTGGTCGCAACGACCTCATCACCCTCGCGGGGGTTGGACTCGTCATAGACAACGTCGGACTTCACGGTATAAGTCTCAAAGTCGATCACATTGTGGGAATCGCTGTTCAGGCTGATGGCGTAATCGCCAGCTTCCAGCACATAGCAGCCATGCCCCATATCGTCATAGGAAGCCATCTCCTGCACATCAAAGCTCAGAGTCAGGATCTGGCTCTCGCCAGGCTGGAGCAGATCGGTCTTGTCGAACGCGATCAGGTTTGCGGAAGCCTTTTCGATGCCGCCGTTGGTGTACGGGGGATCATAGTACAGCTCCACGACCTCCTTACCGGCAGTATCGCCGGTGTTGGTCACGGTCACTTCCACCGTGATCGTGCCGTTTTCTTCCTTCATTGCGTCCATCGACTGGGTGAAGGTGGTGTAGCTCAGACCATAGCCGAAGGGGAACTGCACGGTCTTGTCGTAGTCGATCAGACCTTCCTTTGCAGCAGTCTCATAGAACTTGTAGCCGACATAGATGCTTTCCACATAATCCACAAAGCTCACAACGCCGTCCGCACGTTCCCAGTGTGCCTTGGCGGCATCCGAGACCTCAGAGGTATTGGTGTAAGCAAAGTGACCGATGTTGTTGTAGTAGGGAGCCTTGGTCAGGTCATAGACCCAGGTATCGGTGGTCTTTGCAGAGGGGTTGACCTCACCCTTGAGGATCTCGCCCAGTGCGTTGAAGCCAGTTGCACCCACGCCGGGGCAGACGACCAGACTCTTGATCTGCGGGTAGTCCTCGATCCAGCCCATCTCCAGCGGGTTTGCACCGTTGTAAACAAGGATGACCTTGTCAAAGTTGGAAGTGACCAGCTCGATCAGATCCTGCTCGGTCTTGCTGGGTTCCAGATAGGTCATGCCGTCGGTGAAATCGTTGTAATCACCGTTGTTGGTGTAGAGTGCGTTGGTGTATTTGGTGCCCTGCTGATAGGTGCCGTTCATCACAGCGCCCATATCGTGCGGCAGGTCTGCACCCTCACCGCCGCAGCGTGCCAGAACCAGAACTGCGGTATCCGAGAAGTTCCTAGCATTGGTCAGCATTGCGTCGGTGTAGCTTGCGGCAACAGGCTCCGGCAGAGTCCAGTCCTGACCATTGTTGATGGTGATCGCCGGGCGGTCTGCACGGTACGCGGTGTAGAAATCGCTCAGCTCGCTGTTCAGCTCAAAGCCTGCGTTCTTCAGACCGGTCAGCAGATCCACCGCAGTGGAAACGTCCACCGAGCCGGAACCAGTGCCGCCGTAGATGGGGTTGGTGGAAGCCCAGCCAAAGACGTTGATCTTGGTGGTGTCCGACAGAGGCAGTGCAGCATCCTCGTTCTTCAACAGGATGATGCCCTCACTCGACACCTCCTGCACGACTTTGCGGGAGTTTGCCGCAGTCTCTTCGGTGATGCGGCCGGTATCGCCCAGTGCCATTTCCAGCGTGTTGCGCATCGTGCCAAGGCAGATGGTATTGACCATGATGCCCAAAAACAGCACAAAGGCGATCACCGACTGCCAGCGGGCAAAGCGGCGCTTGCCCCTCGGCATCTTCTTTGCCAGGACCATAAAAGCGATCCACGCGATCAGACCGACCGCGATGACCGTCAGCGGGAACTTGATCATATCCAGCGCACTGAATACGTCCTCCCATGCGATTTGAATTCCAGTCATCTTTTCCTCCTTTGGAAGCTCGAATTCGTTCGTGTTCGTCCCTGCGGGGCTGTCCCCGCGTTGTTGGCACTATTATATCAGCCGCCCTGATTTTTCCCGCCTGCTTTTCCCAAACTGTCATTTTCGCGGCA
>CAZUDU010000032.1:0-13254 GCA_964619455.1 uncultured Faecalibacterium sp. | reverse complement strand
AGCAGAAAACGAGTATACTGGAATCAGTTGGAAGTGAGAGACCTCCCGAATGATGAGGGATACGATTGGGAAGGTTGAAGAGGCAAAATTATGGGATACAGCGGAATGAATCTGGAAAGCGTTAAGGCGCAGAACAGATCCTCGATCTTAAGATCACTGAACGATCACGGCGCGATGTCCCGCAAGGATCTGTCCGAACAGCTGGGGCTGACCCCGGCAAGCGTGACGACCCTTTGCAGTGAGCTGCTGGAAGAGGGAATGCTCCGTGAACTGGGCGAAATGTCTACGGCCAAGCGGGCAGGACGCAGGAAGATCCTGCTGGACATCAACGACCGCTACCGTTATGTGCTTTCGGTCGGCATCGAAACGCCGACCACCTGTGTGTCACTGTGCACCCTGCGGGGCGAGCGGCTTGGGGTCAAACGGCTCCAGACCGACAGCTGGGCCCCGCCGGAGGTGCTGCTGCGGAAAATCGCAGACGAATGCAAGCTCCTGATGTGGGAGAACGAGATCCAGCGCGAGCAGCTGCTGGGCGCGGGCGTTTCACTGCCCGGCCCGGTGGACCGCCAGACCGGCACGAGCATCCATGCCTACCGCATCTGGGAGCAGCCGGTGCAGGTGGTGCGGCTGCTGGAGCAGTGGCTGGAATGCCCCGTCCTGCTGGAGAATAACGTCAAGGCGTTTGCACAGGCAGAGCTGATCTTCGGTGTAGGCCGCCAGCAGGAGAATCTTCTCCTGCTCAAGTGGGGGCCGGGCGTCGGCTCGGCGATCATCACCCAGAACAGGATCTACGAGAGCGATACCTACAAAACGGCAGAGATCGGTCATGTGCGGGTCGAGCCGGGCGGTGCGCTCTGCCGCTGCGGGCGGCACGGTTGTCTGGAAACGAGGGTGGCGAGCCACCCGCTGGTGCGGCATCTGCGCACTGTCTGCGACCCGGAGCTTGCGCCCGGGCTGTGGAACGCAGCGCACGGGGATCCGGCAAAGCTCACAGTCCATGATCTGGACGTGATGGCGGCGCTGGACGATGCAGCCGTGTGGAAGGTTCTGGATGAGGACATCGAGACCCTTGCCAATGTCGTGGGCGGTTTTCTGACCATGCTGGCGCCGGACAGGCTCATCCTGTACGGTTCCATGTTTGCACTGCCGCATTTTCTGGAGCATTTTCTGGCGGCATGCAGGCGGTATGACCCGGCCTACGATGAAAGCTACATCCGTATGTCTGCGCTGAACGAAAAGATCGAATTTATCGGGCCATTGGCTGTTGTGGTAGAGGAACTCTTCTACCACGAGCGAACCATCTGAATCATTGGCCGGAGACAAGACCGCAGCAAGCTTGTGAAGCTTTGTGCGGGCATTGTCTCCGGTTTTTTGAAAGAAAGCTCAACACAAATCTACGAAACACAAGGAGAACCGGAATGTCCTACATTATGGCATTGGATGCCGGCACGACCTCGAACCGCTGCATCCTGTTCAACAAAGAGGGTAAGATGTGCAGCGTTGCACAAAAAGAATTCACGCAGTATTTCCCCAAGCCCGGCTGGGTGGAGCACGACGCCAACGAGATCTGGACGACCCAGCTCGGTGTGGCGCTTTCGGCTATGAACCAGATCGGCGCAAGGGCAGAGGATATCGCGGCGATCGGCATCACCAACCAGCGCGAGACCACCATCGTCTGGGATCGTGAGACCGGTGAGCCGGTCTACCACGCCATCGTCTGGCAGTGCCGCCGCACCAGCGCCTACTGCGATGAGCTGAAGGCGAAGGGCCTGACCGAGAAGTTCCGTGAAAAGACGGGTCTTGTCATCGACGCATACTTCTCTGCGACCAAGCTCAAGTGGATCCTGGACAATGTGCCCGGCGCGCGGGAAAAGGCAGAAGCAGGTAAGCTGCTGTTCGGCACGGTGGAAACTTGGCTGATCTGGAAGCTGACCTGCGGCAAGATCCATGTGACCGATTACAGCAACGCCAGCCGCACCATGATGTTCAACATCCACACGCTGGAGTGGGATGATGAGATCCTGGAAGAGCTGAACATCCCCCGCTGCATGCTGCCCAAACCGGTGCCCTCCAGTGCCTCCTATGAATATGCGGATCCCATGCACTTTGGCGGTGAGATCAAGATCGCGGGTGCGGCAGGTGACCAGCAGGCGGCTCTGTTCGGGCAGACCTGCTTTGCACCGGGCGAGGCAAAGAATACCTTTGGCACCGGCGGCTTTATGCTGATGAACACCGGCGAGCGCCCGGTCTTTTCTCAGAACGGGCTGGTCACCACCATTGCGTGGGGTCTGAACGGCAAGGTGAACTATGCGCTGGAAGGCTCCATCTTTGTGGCAGGCGCTGCGATCCAGTGGCTGCGCGATGAGCTGCGGTTGCTGGAATCTGCCGCGGACTCGGAGTACATGGCGCAAAAGGTCAAGGATACCAACGGCTGTTATGTGGTGCCCGCCTTTACGGGTCTGGGCGCACCGCACTGGGATCAGTATGCCCGCGGCACCATCGTGGGTCTGACCCGCGGCTGCAATAAGTATCATATCATCCGCGCAACGCTGGACAGCCTGTGCTATCAGGTCAACGATGTCCTGCATGCGATGGAAGCAGACTCCGGCATTGCAATGAAGGCGCTGCGGGTGGACGGCGGTGCATCTGCCAACAACTACCTGATGCAGACGATGGCGGATGTCAGCAATGTTCCGGTCAAGCGCCCCTGCTGTGTAGAGACCACCGCACTGGGTGCAGCGTATCTGGCGGGTCTTGCCGTCGGTTACTGGCAGTCGGTCGAGGATATTATGCAGAATTGGTCGGTGGATTGGACGTTCGTGCCGGATATCACCCCGGAAGAGCGCAAAAAGCGGGTCAAAGGCTGGAACAAGGCTGTCCGCTGTGCATACCACTGGGCAAAGGACGAAGAGGACGAGTGACCTCAGATAAAAGGAGAAAATAGGATGTTGGATGTGATCATCATCGGCGCAGGCGTGTCCGGCTGCGCCTGTGCACGGGAACTGTCCCGTTATCAAGCAAAGATCCTGGTTCTGGAAAAGGCAGAGGATGTTTGCTGCGGTACCACCAAGGCGAACAGCGCCATCGTCCACGCGGGCTATGATGCCGCAAACGGCAGCCTGATGGCAAAGCTGAACGTGGCGGGCAGCAAAAAGATGCCTCTTCTCGCCAAGGAGCTGGATTTTGCGTATGAGCAGTGCGGCAGCATCGTGGCATGCCTGAGCGAGGATGACCGCCCCGCCTTGCAGGCGTTGTACGAGAATGGCATTGCCAACGGCGTAGAAGGGCTGCGTATCGTTGAGCGGGACGAGCTGGTGGCAATGGAGCCGAACATCTCGGATGACGCGGTCGCAGCGCTCTGGGCACCCACCGGTGCGGTGGTCTGCCCCTTTGGGCTGACCTATGCGCTGGCAGAAAACGCCGCAAAGAACGGCGTGGAGTTCCAGTTCGACACCGAAGTGACTGCTCTGGAACCGGTGGAAGGCGGCTGGAAGGTCGAGACCAGCAAGGGCACCTTTGAGACCCGCATGGTCGTGAACGCTGCCGGTGTCTACGCCGACAAGTTCCACAACATGGCAGACGCAGAAGATCCCATGCAGATCATCGCCCGCCGCGGCGATTACTTCCTGCTGGATCACACCGCAGGCGAGCATGTCAGACACACGGTGTTCCAGCTGCCCGGCAAATACGGCAAGGGCGTTCTGGTCACCCCCACCGTTCACGGCAACCTGCTGATCGGCCCCACTGCGATCGATCAGGAGGATAAGGAGGCCACTGCGACCACCGCAGCCGGTCTGGATGAAGTACGTACTAAGTCCGGTCTGGCCGTCAAGGACATCCCGCTGCGCCAGACCATCACCAGCTTTGCCGGTCTGCGTGCACACGAGCCGCGCCACGATTTCTTCATCGGGGAAGTCAAGCCCGGCTTTGTGGACTGTGCCGCGATCGAGTCGCCGGGTCTGTCCAGTGCACCTGCCATCGGTGAGATGGTCGCAGGCATCGTGTCCAAGAGCCTTGCGCTGGAAGCAGACCCCGCCTTTGACCCGAACCGCAAGGGCATTCTGGATCCCAAGACCCTCCCGTTTGAGGAGCGTGCTGCCCTCATCAAGGAAAACCCCGCCTACGGCCAGATCATCTGCCGCTGCGAGAGCATTACCGAGGGCGAGATCGTCGATGCCATCCGCCGTGTACCCGGTGCACGCAGTCTGGACGGTGTCAAGCGCCGCACCCGTGCCGGCATGGGCCGCTGTCAGGCAGGCTTCTGCTCGCCGCGCGTGATGGAGATCCTGTCCCGCGAGCTGGGCGTACCGCAGAGCGAGATCACCAAGTCCGGCGGCGAGTCCAGGATCATCGTTGGCATCAACAAGGATGCGCTGTAAGAGGGGAGAGGCAAGATGAAAAATATCGATCTGGTCATTATCGGCGGCGGCCCGGCGGGCCTTGCCGCAGCAGTGCAGGCGCGCAAGAACGGCGTGGAGGATATCCTGATCTTAGAGCGTGACAACGAACTGGGCGGCATCCTCAACCAGTGCATCCACAATGGTTTTGGTCTGCACACCTTCAAAGAGGAGCTGACCGGCCCGGAATATGCAGGCCGGTTCATTGAGATGGTCAAGGAGCTGAACATCCCGTACAAGCTCAACACGATGGTTCTGGATCTTGCAGAGGACAAGACCGTGACGGCCATGAATAAGGAAGATGGTCTGTTCCAGCTGCACCCCAAGGCGGTCGTGCTGGCAATGGGCTGCCGTGAGCGTCCGCGCGGTGCGCTGAATATCCCCGGCTACCGCCCGGCGGGTATCTTTACCGCAGGCACTGCGCAGCGCCTGGTCAACATGGAGGGCTATCTGCCCGGCCGCAAAGTGGTCATCCTTGGTTCGGGCGATATCGGCCTGATCATGGCACGCCGCATGACGCTGGAAGGCGCACAGGTGCAGGTGGTCGCAGAGCTGATGCCGTATTCCGGTGGCTTGAAGCGTAACATCGTGCAGTGTCTGGACGACTTTGGCATCCCGCTGAAGCTCAGCCATACCGTGGTGGACATTCAGGGCAAAGACCGTGTGGAGGGCATCACCCTTGCACAGGTGGAGAACGGCAAGCCCATCCCGGGCACCGAGGAGCACTACGAGTGCGATACGCTGCTGCTTTCCTGCGGTCTGCTGCCGGAAAACGAGCTGAGCCGCGCTGCAGGCGTGCAGCTCAACCCGGTCACCAATGGCCCGGCGGTCAACGAGAGTCTGGAGACCAACATCCCCGGCGTGTTTGCGGCAGGCAACGTGCTGCATGTGCACGATCTGGTGGACTATGTTTCGGAAGAGGCGGGCGCTGCGGGCCGCCATGCGGCAGATTACATCCGCGGCGGCGAGCAGGCACAGGTGGCCGCCGTCCTGCCCATCTGCTGTGAGAATGGCGTGCGCTACACGGTGCCCACCACCATCCGTCCGGACTGTGCAGGCGAGAGCGTGACCCTGCGTTTCCGTGTGGGCAATGTTTACAAGAACAAGAAGATCGCGGTCTACGCAGGCGATACCTGCATTTTCAGCCGCAGACGACCGGTGCTGGCTCCGGGCGAGATGGAGACCGTGCAGCTCAAGGGTGAGCTGCTGCGTGCCCACCCGGAAGCTGCTCAGATCACGGTGACGCTGGAGGAGGTATGAGCATGGAAAAGATCGAACTGATTTGCATCGGCTGCCCGATGGGCTGCCCGCTGACCGTTGAGATGGAAAACGGTGCAGTGGTCAATGTGACCGGCAATACCTGCCCGCGCGGTGCGGCATACGCCCAAAAAGAAGTGACCGACCCCACCCGCGTCGTCACCAGTACGGTGCGCGTTCAGGGCGGCACGCTGGCAATGGTCTCCTGCAAGACGGCGACCGATATCCCCAAGGGCAAGATCTTTGATGTGGCGCGTGCGCTCAAGGAGATCGAAGTGGACGCTCCGGTGGTCATTGGTCAGACCCTCGTGGAAAACGTGGCAGGCACCGGTGTTTCGGTGGTGGCGACCAAAAACGTGGGTGTGCGGGGATGATCGAACGGCCCGACGGACGGCTGCAATTCTTCTCGGAGTTGTCCGAGCACCAGATCACAGCGGATGAGTTCTTCAACGTAGTGCTGCTGGACTCGCTTGCCCGCAATTTTGGGTTGAAGAATGTTCTGATCTCCTACTTTGATCCGCAGGGGCACTTCCTGTCATGGACCCACCGCAACGGAGTCTTGGCCGACTGTGCCGAGCACCCTTACCGGCAGTGCCAGCCCGCGGACATCGTGCGGCAGACGCTCTACCGTGAAGCCGTACGGGACAAGCTGACCTACAACAATGTCACGCCGCGGCTCTACCGCGCCAGTGATCTGATCCCGCCGGAGGATTACGCGCAAAGCTCTTATGTCCGCTTTCTGGAAGAGCAGTTTCAGGCGCACTACAGCGTGACGATGGCATTTGGCATCAATGCGTACATTCAGGTGGCGTTCTTCAAGAGCCGGGAGGAAGGCGACTTTACCCCGGAGGAGATGCAGGAGCTGGCACAGATCTACGTCTACATCGCCAACGACTACAAGAACTTCAAAAAGTACGAGCAGTCCAAGATCGTTTCCAACATCCAGAGCGAGATCATCCTCTCCGGCGAGAAGGCGTATCTGGTCACGGATGACTTCCGGCACATCATGAGCTGCAACCATGCCGCACAGATCTGCCTGAGCGATATTCTGGGCGGGGAAGTGCCGGGGTTGGACGGAGCCGAAGCGTGCAGCTGGCTGCCCTTTTTGCTGGGCAGCGAGAATGCACACACCGAGAACCGGGTCCAGATCCGGGTCATCCGGGACTATATCTTCAAGATCTATACCTACGATCAGCGTTATTCCAACGGCATCGTGGATCGGTATCACTGGATCACCATTGCCCGAGCCGAGCAGCCGCCCAAGGAAGAAGAGCCGGAGCAGCAGGGCACCGGGCAGCCGCTGACCCGTGCCGAGCTGCGGGTGGCACGGCTGCTGGCAAAGGGGCTGACCTATCAGGCAGTGGCAGATGAGCTGGTCGTCAGCTACCATACGGTCAAGAAACACGTTCAGAACATCTATACCAAATGCGGGGTCAACAGCCGCTTCCAGCTCTATCACTGGATGGAGCGCAACGACCCGCAAAACTAAAAACAGCATTTTTGCAAATGAACCGAAAAACCGGATGAGCACTCGCTCATCCGGTTTTTTTGCGTGCGGAGATGTGGTCGAAAAATAGGGAACATTCCCTATCAAAAATGGGGTGGTCGGTGACTGTCTGCCCCCGGCGGTATCTGCTACAATCAGGATGAAAGAGAGCGAACAGGAGGCAAGGGCCATGCACAGCAGCGGGGTCGTATTCAATATTCAGCGGTTCACTATCCACGATGGGCCGGGGATGCGGACGGAGCTTTTTCTCAAGGGATGTCCGCTGCGCTGTAAGTGGTGCTCCAACCCGGAGAGCTGGGAATTGCAGCCGCAGGTGGGGGTCTACCGTTCCAAGTGTATCGGTCAGAAGGCGTGCGGAGCCTGTGTGGACAGCTGCCCGCAGCAGGAGCTGTTCCGCTTTACGGCGGGCAAGCTGGCGCAGATCGACCGCGAACAGTGCACCAACTGCCTGATCTGTGCGCAGGAGTGCCCTTCGGATGCGCTCAAGCAGTGGGGCAAGCGGATGACCGTGGAAGAATGCATGGAGATCATCCGCAAAGACCGCGGCTACTACGACCGCTCCGGCGGCGGGGTGACCCTTTCGGGCGGCGATCCGCTGGTGCAGAGCGATTTTGCGGCGGACATCCTGCGTGCGTGCAAGGCAGAGGAGATCCACACCTGCTGCGAATCCACCTTCTGTACCGGGTGGGAGGAGATCGAAAAGATCCTGCCCTATTCGGATCTTCTGATCTCGGATCTCAAGCAGATGGACTCGGACATCCACCGCCAGTATACCGGCGTGGGCAACGAGCTGATCCTGAAAAACCTGCACCGGCTGGCACAGGAGGAACGCGAGATCATCCTGCGCATCCCGGTCATCCCGGAGGTCAATGACGGGCGCAGGAATATTGAAGAGAGTGCTGATTTTATCCTGAACCAGATGGGCGGGCGGGTGCGAACCCTGCAGCTGCTCAGCTTTATGCGTCTGGGGGAGGAAAAATATAAATCGCTCGGCCTGCCCTATGCGATGGCACAGACCCATCTGCGCCGCCGTTCGTTCCAGAAAAAGGTGGACGAGATCGCAAAGTATTTCAACAGCCGGGGCATCCACTGTGTCGTGGGTACCCGTGAAAAAGAGTAAACAACATCACAAAGGAGGGCCTTTCTATGGCAAAGTTCCACACCGAAGCACGCGGCACCGAGCCGTTCGACAAGACCTATTGTCTGGGCTATCAGGTGCACCACGAGGACTGGTCGCCCTATCCGCGCATCAATAAGCTCCGCCAGACCTTTCTGGATCGCGGGTATGACGTAGATGTGGAGCGCCTGCGCTTTGTCACCGAGAGCTACCAGAAGCACGAGGGTCTGCCCGAAAAGCTCAAGGTCGCCTATGCATTCGAGAACATCCTGCTTAATTGCGGCATCGAGATCTACGAGCACGACCTGATCGTGGGCGAGATCGCCTCCCCGGTCAAGTCTGCCCCCATCTACCCGGAGTTCTCGGTCAACTGGATCCTGAACGAGGTACAGAACCACCCTTTTGAGGAACGCGAGCACGACCAGTTCTACATCCGCAGTGATGAGGAGCGCAAAGAGATCCTGGAGCTGTGCAGCTGGTGGAAGGGCAGAACGCTGGACGATTACATCAACGTCCGTCTGGACGAGGATCAGATCAAAGGCTCCGAGGCGGGCAAAAAGATCTACCAGACCAACCTCTACCACTATGCAGGCACCGGTCACCTTGCTATCGACTATGCGCGGCTGATGAAGCTGGGCTTCGACGGGCTGCTGGCACAGGCAAAGCAGAAGCTGGCGGCGCTGGATCTGCACGACCCGGAGTTTTCCACCAAGCGGGAATTCTATCAGGGCATGATCATCATGCACAGCGCAGTCAAGAAATATATTGAGCGGTATGCTGTGCTCGCCGAGCAGATGGCACAGACCGAACCGGACGAAAAACGCAAGGCAGAGCTGTGCCGGATCGCAGAGAACTGCCATGCCGTGGCAGGCGGTGCCCCTAAGACTTTCTGGCAGGCGCTGCAGCTGTTCAACTTTGCGACCATGCTCATCTGTGTGGAGTCCAATGGACATTCCATCTCCTACGGGCGCATGGATCAGTGGCTGTACCCCTACTATGCAGCAGATATGCAGCAGGGGACTATCAGCAAGGAGTTTGCACTTGAGCTGCTGGAAGTGGAGTATGTCAAGCTCAACAACCCCACCAAGCTCAAGGACGCGGGCAGCATGGCACTGCGCAACGGCCGCGGTTTTGGCGGCGAGAGCCTGACGGTAGGCGGTGTGGATCGGAACGGAAACGATGCCACCAATGATCTGACCATGCTGCTGCTGGAAGCTTCAGCGCATACCCGTATGATGAACCCGTGGCTGTGCGTCCGGATGCACGAGGGCACCCCGGAGGAGCTGCGCATCAAAACGGTGGAATGCATCCGTGCCGGTTATGGTCACCCCAAGATCTTCAACGACGCTCCGGCGATCGAAGGCATGATGCGCAAGGGCATGACACTGGAAGAAGCCCGCGATTACTGTGTGGTGGGCTGTGTGGAGATCAGCCTGCCCGGTAAGGAATACGGCTGGCATGACGCGGCCTATGTCAACACTGCAAAGATGATGGAGATGGTGCTCAACGGCGGGCGCTGCATCGACTGCGGCCCCCACTGCCCGCGCTGGGCAAAGTGCGGCGCACTGGGCGCGCACATCGGCCCTGATACCGGCAGTCTGGATCGCTACGCCAGCTTTGAGGAAGTAAAGCAGAGCGTGGATGCGCAGTTTGAGTACTGGACCAACCAGATGTGCTCCAGCCTGTGCGTGATCGAAAATGCACACCGCACCCTCAAGCCGCTGCCCTACGTGTCGGCTTTCTTTGAGGACTGCATGGAGTCCGGTCACGACCTGACCGAGGGCGGCGCCAAGTACAACGGCATCGGGCCGCAGGCCAGCGGCATGGCGACCTGTGCCGACTCGCTGGCAGCGATCAAGCAGCTGGTCTTTGACGAGAAACGCTGCACCGGCGCAGAGCTTTTGCAGGCTGTCAAGGACAACTGGCGCGGGCACGAGATGCTCTATGCACTGGTCAACAGCTCCAAGGTGCACCACTACGGCAACGATGACGATTACGCCGATGAGCTGTTCAAGTTCATGTTCGAGACCTACTGCAAGCACATTGCAGGGCGCAAGACTCCGCGCGGCGGCACCTTCAGCCCCGGTGTGTACTCGGTCAATGCAAACGTCGCAATGGGTCTGAACACCAACGCTTCGGTGGATGGACGCAAGAAGGGCGAGGCGATCTCGGACAACATGGGCCCTGTCCATACTGACTGCGGCTCTCACGACATCAATGGCCCGACCGCCATCGTAAACTCGCTGACCAAGGTGGATCACAGCCTTGCCACCAACGGCACCCTGATGAACCTGCGTTTCCCGCAGGAAGCCGTTGCCGGTGTGGAAGGGCGCGACAACCTCGCCAGCTTTATCGAAGAATACATCCACAAGGGCGCGATGCACGTGCAGTTCAACATCATGAGTGCGGCTACCATGCGTGCAGCGCAGAAAAAGCCGGAGGACTACAAGGATATGCTGGTTCGCGTGGCGGGCTACAGCGCCTATTTTGTTGAACTGGGCAAGCCCTTGCAGAAGGATCTGATCCAGCGCACCGAGCTTCATTTTTAAGACGATATCAAAGACGATCTCAAAGAAGAAAGGAACCTTGCTATGAAAGACTTTAACTTCAAGATCCCGCAGAACATCCAGTTTGGCATGGGCGGCCTGAAAAAGCTGCCCGAGATCCTGCGCGAGAGCGGCTCGGAGAGCATCCTGCTGGTCTCGGATCGCGGTCTGGAAAAGATCGGTGTTGTCAAAAAGGTGCAGCAGATCATTGAGGATGCCTCCCTCAAGTGCACGCTGTATCTGGACGTTGTGCCGAACCCCACGGTGGAGGTCGTCAACGCAGCAACGGCGCTGTATAAGGAATGCGGTGCGACCAGCATCGTGGCGCTGGGCGGCGGCAGCTCGATGGATGTAGCAAAGGCTGTGGGTGTTCTGGTCAACTACGGCGGCAAGATCACCGATTATGAGGGCAACCACAAGGTGCCCGGCCCCATCGTGCCCATGATCGCCATTCCCACCACTGCCGGTACCGGCAGCGAGGTGACGGCTTCTGCGGTCATCACCGATACCGAGCGCAACTACAAGCTGTCGGTGTTCAGCTACGAGATCCTGCCCAAGTACGCCGTTCTGGATCCGGAACTGATCATGACGGCACCTGCTTCCATCGCAGCTTCCTGCGGTGTGGACGCTCTGATCCACGCGATGGAGGCCTACATCTCCCGCAACGCGACCCCCTTCTCGGATGCGATGGCAGAAAAGGCGATGGAGCTGATCGGCGGCAGCCTGCGCCGTTTTGTGGCAAACCGTCAGGATGAGGAAGCTGCCTGCGCCATGATGCTCGGCTCCAACTTTGCGGGCATCTCCTTTGCATGGGCGCGTCTGGGCAATGTGCACGCCATGAGCCACCCGGTCAGTGCATACTTCAATGTGCCGCACGGCGTGGCAAAC
This sequence comes from uncultured Faecalibacterium sp., assembly GCA_964619455.1. GTDB lineage: Bacteria > Bacillota > Clostridia > Oscillospirales > Ruminococcaceae > Faecalibacterium. Next base: position 1,542 of record CAZUDU010000032.1, on the reverse strand, counting down.
TCCATCCTGCTGCCCAATGTGATGGAGTACAACGCGCTGGCAGATCACGGCCGCTTTGAGGTCATCTACAACTACATCCGCGAGGGCAATGCCCCCATCGAGAACTTTACCCCCGACATGCTGGTGGAAGAGCTGCGCCGCCTGAACGAGCAGCTGGGCATCCCCGCGACCCTGTCGGAGGTGGGCGTGACGGCAGATAAGATCCCTGCGATGGCAGAGGATGCCATGAAGAGCGGCAACATCCCCGCAAACCCCCGCCAGAGCACCGTGAAGGATATCATCCGTCTGTACGAAAAGACGATGTGAGCAAAGGGGGATACCGTTATGCAGGCAAGCCTGAGCAACGAATTCCTGACCCTGACCGTGGATACCCTTGGTGCAGAAGCAGTCAGCCTGAAAAACCCCGCCGGGGAGGAGATCCTCTGGCAGGCAGATCCGGAGATCTGGCCCCGCCATGCGCCGATCCTCTTCCCGTGGACGGGTGAGCTGCCCCAGAGCTCTTATTCCCATCAGGGCAAGACTTATCATGTGGTCAAGCAGGGCTTTGCACGCGATGTGGAACACACGCTGGTGCGTGCGGACGAGAAGGAGATCGTGCTGGAACTGCGTTCCAGCCCGGAGCTGAAGGAGAACCAGTTCCCCTTTGACTTTGTGCTCACCAGCACCTTCCGGCTGGAGGGCAAGACCATCCATCACACCCTCACGGTGGCAAACCCCGGTGCGGAGGAGCTGCGCTTTGGCATCGGTTTCCACCCGGCGTTTGCGATCCCCTTTGACGCACAGCATACCACCGAGGACTATGAGTTCCGCTTTGATCAGCCGGAAAGCCCCGTGATCATTGATGCGCGTCCGCACGGACTTTTGAGCGGGCGCTGCTATTACAAGTGGAAAAATGCGGCCGCGATCCAGCTGACCGATCACCTGTTCGATAACGACAGCTTCTGCATGGCAGGTCTGCGCACCAGAACGCTTGGCATCTATGAAAAGGATACCGGGAGGCACATCGTCTGCAATGTGGAGGGCTTCCCCTACAAGCTGATCTGGAGTGCGCTGGCAAAGCCGGTGCGGTTCGTCTGCATTGAGCCGTGGCACTCGCTGCCCAGCGCAGAAGTCGATCCGCAGGAGTGGAGCGAACGTGCAGCGGCGGTCTGCCTTGCTCCGGGCAAGGAGTGGCAGACGACCCTTTCCACCACCGTAGAACGCTGAAAACTGCATTCGAGAGCGCCGGTCTTTGAGAGACCGGCGCTTTTATGCGGGGGAACATTTTGATACAGAAAAAACAGAATGCGAAAAAATCGCCAAACAAATGCGAGGAAATCGCCCAAAGCGCCGCTTCGCCTTGAGAACCTTGCGGGAAACCAGTACAATAAGGACAGATAAGAATGGGAATGGAACTCCAGAGGGCCGGCGCTCCAAGAGGGAACGCCGGAAGAGAGTTTCCGCGATCTTTCAGGAGAGGAGCTATAAAAATGAGCGTATTCCGGGATGATTTTCTGTGGGGCGGCGCATGTGCGGCAAACCAGTTCGAGGGTGCATGGGATG
>CAZUDU010000031.1:12207-13282 GCA_964619455.1 uncultured Faecalibacterium sp. | reverse complement strand
CCCTTGCGCAGCCATGCGTAAACGCCCTCGGTCACGCTCTCGCAGGCGACCCACTCAAAGCAGCCCGGATCGTACTCGCCATCATAGAGAGCAGGCTCGGTGGTGTACAGGCGGCACAGGTTTGCAAAGTACTTCTGGAACGCATCGTGGAAGGGATACTGCATCAGATCCCAGTCCAGCTCACGCTTTTCGTCCCACTCGCGGAAGTGCCCCAGCTCGTTGCCCATGAAGTTGAGCTTTTTGCCGGGATGGGTATACATATAAAAATAGAGGGTGCGCAGCTGAGCGCATTTTTCCTCATAGGTGCCCCAGAGCTTGTCGATGATGGTCTTTTTGCCGTGCACGACCTCATCGTGGCTCAGTGCCAGCAGATACAGCTCGTTGTAGAAGTAGTGCATGCTGAACCGCAGCTTGCCGTAGCAGTCGGCACGCTCACCAAAGGGGGTGGCAAAGTAGTCCAGTGTGTCGTGCATCCAGCCCATGTCCCACTTGTAGTCAAAGCCGATACCGTCATAGCGGGTGGGCGCGGTCACTTTGAGGAAGTTGGTGGAGTCCTCCGCCATGTAAACACCGGTAGGCCAGCGCTGGTTCAGCCCGTGGTTCAGGTTGCGCAAAAAGTCCACTGCGCCCTGATTGACCCCGCGGCTGGGGTCGCCCTGCCAGTACAGCGCACGGGAGATGGCATCCATGCGGATGCCGTCGCAGTGGTAGACATCCATCCACATCGCGGCCGCGCTGTTCAGGAAGCTGCACACCTCCCGGCGGTAGTAGTTGAAGTTGCAGGTGCCCCACTCGCTCTGTCCTACATCGCTGTCGTACTCGTACAGGTGGGTGCCGTCAAATTTTGCCAGGGCATCGCCGTTGGGGGCAAAGTGCACCGGGACAAAGTCCATCAGCACGCCGATGCCCATCCGGTGGCAGGCGTTGACAAAGGCTGCGAACTGCGCGGGGGTGCCGTAGCGGCTGCTCACCGAGAAGTAACCGGTGGTCTGGTAGCCCCAGCTGCCGTCAAAGGGGTGTTCTGCCAGCGGCAGCAGCTCCACATGGGTGAAGTGGTGCTCCAGCAGCCACGGGA
>CAZUDU010000031.1:0-12107 GCA_964619455.1 uncultured Faecalibacterium sp. | reverse complement strand
TCTGCCAGCGGCAGCAGCTCCACATGGGTGAAGTGGTGCTCCAGCAGCCACGGGAGCAGCTCCTGTGCCAGCTCTTCGTAGTTGTACCAGCCGTCTGAACCGTCCGCGAGGGTGGAGCCGGGCTTGTGCTTCCAGCTGCCGGCATGCAGCTCGTAGATGTTCATGGGCTGGTTGTGGCACTTGGTGCGCCGCTCCATCCAGGCATGGTCGTCAAAGGCAAAGTCCTCCAGGTTTGCCAGCTTGCTGGCGGTGCCGGGGCGCAGCTCGCTGGCAAAGGCGTAGGGGTCGCTGCGCATGACCACGCTGCCGTCTGCCCCGTGGACACGGTACTTGTACAGGTCACCCTCCTGCATCCCGGCAACAAAAGCGTTCCAGATGCCGGCAGGCGTGCGCTCCATCGGGACACCCAGCCCCCAGCCGTCAAAGCCGCCGCAGACCTCCACTGAGGTCGCGCCGGGTGCCCAGACCGCAAAGCGCCAGCCGGGGGTGCCGTCCGGAGCAAAGGCAGGGTGCGCGCCTAAGATGCGGTAAGCATCAAAGCAGTTTCCGGTAAAAAATTCATGAGGGATCACAGGGTAGTTCATGCAAAAGACTCCTTTTGTATTTTATAATGAGCAGCGCCGCAAAACGCTGAGAGAGGCAAAGGGAAATTGTGCGTTTTGCCTAAGAAAAACGGGCAAAACTGGGCAAAGGGGCTGATATTCTTGGTGAACTTTAATAAAAATTGGAGAGAATCCACACTTTTGTTGGGTTTTGTGCTATACTAACCCTACCGCTTTTGCGGCAGATACTGAGAAAGACAGGAGCAAGGGAAAATGGCTTGGTATGAAAACGCTGTGTTTTATCACATCTATCCTCTGGGGCTGTGCGGCTGTGCGCACGAGAACGATGGGCAGACCGTGCCCGGCGCGTTCCGGAAGCTGAACGACTGGGCGCAGCACGCGTATGACATCGGCTGCACGGCGATCTATATCGGACCGCTGTTCGAGAGCGGTTCGCATGGCTATGACACCATTGACTACCGCCGGGTGGATCGCCGTCTTGGCACCAACGAGGAGTTTGCTGCGTTTGTCAAAGCCTGCCACGACCGCGGGCAGAAGGTCATCGTGGATGGCGTGTTCAACCATGTCGGGCGGGATTTCTTCGCCTTCCAGGACCTGAAAGCAAACCGCGAGAACGCCCGCTGTAAGGACTGGTTCTGCGATGTGAACTTCTGGGGCAACAACGAGTATAACGACGGCTTCTCCTACCGGAACTGGGGCGGCTACAATCTGCTGGTCAAGCTCAACCAGCGCAACCCGGAGGTGCAGCAGTACCACTTTGATACCATCCGCTTCTGGGTGGAGAAGTTCGACATCGATGGCATCCGTCTGGACGTCGCCAGCGATCTGGACTTTGACTTCATGCGCGGGCTGCGCCGCCTTGCAAACGAGGTCAAGCCGGAGTTCTGGCTGATGGGTGAGGTCATCCACGGTGACTACAGCCGCTGGGCAAACCCGGAGATGCTGCATTCGGTGACCAACTACGAGCTGCACAAGGGGCTGTGGAGCGGGCACAACGACCACAACTATTTCGAGATCGCCCACACCATGCGCCGGTTACAGGGGCTTTGCCACGATACCCGGCTGTATACCTTCTCGGACAACCATGACGTGGAGCGTCTGGTGGAGAAGCTGCGCTGCAAGGAGCACCTGCGCCATATCGCCATCCTGGTATACACACTTTGGGGTATCCCGTCCATCTATTATGGCTCGGAATTTGCCATTGGAGGCAAAAAAGAGAAGGGCAGCGATTGGAGCCTGCGCCCGGCGCTGGAGCTTTGCGACTTTGCAGGGGCCGAAAAAACGAACCCGGTCACCAGTGTCTATGCGGCTCTGGGCAAGCTCAAGGCAGAGTGCCCGGCTCTGAGCTGGGGCGAAGCAAAGGAGCTGCAGCTCACCACTCAGTGCTACGCCTTTGCACGGGTGCTCAATGGTGAGGCAGTCGTGGTGGTGCTGAACAACGGCGACAATGCCGCGCAGTTGGAGTTTGCGCTGCCGGTGGAGGCTGCCGGGGCAGAGGATCTGCTGGCAGACTGTGTGGGCAGCCAGACGGTGGAAACAAGCATCGAGTGGAACCGCATGAAGGTGCAGCTCCCGGCGAATTATGCGACCATTCTGCGCCTGAAACGCTAAAACAACGCCTTGCACATTACCGCAGCTTTTGCTACAATAGAGCTGAAAAGGTTGGATAACGGAAAGGAAGCGTTTTTGCAGATGAATGCACAGCAGCGCCGAAAGCACATTCTGGGGCGGCTGACCGAAGCATCGGCGCCGATCAGCGCCAGCGCCCTTGCCGCAGAGCTCGGGGTCTCCCGCCAGATCGTGGTGGGAGATGTCGCTCTGCTGCGCGCCGGGGGTGCACAGATCGATGCGACCCCGCGCGGCTATCAGCTGCATGAGGCGGAAAAAGGCTATGTGGGTATTCTTGCCTGTGTGCACAGCACCGAAGAGCAGCTGCGCGCCGAGCTGTACACAGTGGTGGACAACGGCGGCGTGGTGGTGGATGTCACGGTGGAAAACAGCCTGTATGGGGAGCTGCGCGGCAACCTGAATGTTGCCAGCCGCTACGATGCAGATGTTTTTATGGAACAAGCAAAGGCATCGCCGGAGGCACTGCTCAGTCGGATGACCGGCGGCGTGCATCTGCATACCCTGCGCTGCAACGATTACGAGAGCTTCCAGCGCATCAGCCGTGCTCTGGAACAGCAGGGCGTTCTGTACCAGAAAGAGCGCTGAAAAAAGCTTCTGGTATCAGTATAAAAAAGCAGTAAGGGCTTGTCTATCCACAAAAAAAGAAAAACGTTGGATAATCGACAAAACCGAGAAAGAGGTGGATTTTCTGGACATTCGCATTGAAAAAACAGAGCGCGCCATCAAGCAGGCGTTCATGACTCTGCGCAGCCAAAAACCGATGGAGAAGATCAAGGTCAAGGAACTTTGCGACCTTGCCTGCATCAACAAGTCCACCTTTTATGCTCATTATCAGGATATCTATGCCCTTGCCAACGCCATGGAAGAGGAAATGGTGCAGAAGGTCGTTGCCAGCCTGCCGCAGCTGACCTCGGACGATATCAGCGAGCGTACCGAATGGCTCACCCGCGAGATGTTCCGCGCGTTCGTGGAGCATCAGGACGAGATCAACACCCTCTTCTCGGAGTCGCGGCAGGGCGTGTTCATCAACCGGGTAGAGGAAGCGATGCGCCGCTGCATCGCAATGGGCGACCCGGAGTTCGAGACCGATCTTGTGCGCAAGATCGTGCTGTCCTTCTGCGTGCAAGGGTGCTTTTACACCTTTACCGGTTACTGCGACCAGATGGAAGAGCAGAAGCTGGTCAACCTGCTCGGCTCGGTGGCACGCGCCGCCCAGAAGATCCGGATGTGACCGCAAAAAGAACCCCGAAACAAACGTGCAGCATCTTTCAGCCTTGAAAGGTGCTGCACGTTCTTCTTTAGGTCTCAAATGAGGGAGATAGCAGGGAAATGAAAACAGAACAGCCGGTCAATCTTGCTCGTCCGGCTCGATATCCTGAGCAAGATCCCCGGCGGGGGCTGCCTGCTCTGAAGCGGCCTGTGCGCAGTGGCGGCAAAGACCATACAAAACACTGCTTTCGCACTGGAGCACAAAGCCGTGGTCTGCCATCAGGTGGGCGCGCACCTCGTCCATGAAGTGGCAGTCCAGATGATAGATCCGCCCGCACTGCACGCACTTGAGGTGCAGGTGTTCCCGGCAGTGACGCTGTTCGTCCACATACTGGAACACGGCGCGCTCACCCTTGTCTGCGACATATTTCATGATGCGCTGCTCCCCGGCGAGCTTGTCCAGATAACGATAGACGGTGGTGGGGTTGGGGCTGACCCCCTCCTGTTCCAGATGCTCCAGAATATTGGAGGCGCTCACCGCGTGCTGACGGTTGTTCATGAGGTAATCCAGAATCAGCTGACGGGTTCGGGTGTTGTAGCCGGCGCTGCGTGCCATAAAAGTTCCCACTCCTTCTTGTTGTCTTGTTCTTTCTGGTTTTATTGTAGCATACTTTTGTCTTGGATGCAAAGAATGCACAGCAGTCATACTTGTTTTGGATACAAGCACAAAAACCATGGTCAAAATTTGCAAAAATAAGTCAGAATCTTTGTGCATTTCGAAAAACGTGCCAAACTTTCCGATAAACTATTGTAATATGTTCCACAATATGAAATAATAGACGTGGAATTGATACTTGGATTGCAATAGGGATACAAGGATGTTGCAATAGAAAAAGGAAGTCAGGCGGTTTGATGCGGCAGGCAGCCTTTTTTGGAGTCCGGAAGATTAGGAGTTGTTACACGATGAAAGACATGGAGACACAGTCCAAGCCGAGCCTGAAGCTTCAAGCATACCAGTACTTGAAAACGAAGATCCTTAACTGTGAATACCGCCCCAATGAGTTTCTGAACGAGCAGAAGCTCTGTGCCGAAATGGGCAATATCAGCCGAACCCCCATGCGCGATGCACTGGGCCGTCTGGAGCAGGAGGGCCTGATCACCATCCTGCCCAAAAAGGGTCTGATGGTCTCCGGCATCACGGAAGAAGACGTGCACAGCATGTTTGAGATGCGCCTGCTGGTGGAGCCGTTTGCTCTGCGTACTTATGGCAGCGCCATCCCCCGCGAAAAGCTGGAGGAATATGTGGAAGTGATGCGCCACCCGGAGCGTCTGCCGGACTTCTGTGAAGCAGACGATGAGTTCCACGAGATGCTCATGAGCACCCTGCCCAACAAATATTTGCGTTCGTCCTATGATCGCATCACCGGCCTGAACACCCGGTTCCGCATCATGACCGGCAAGGTGAGCATGATCAATCAGGAGCAGACCTGCAACGAGCATCTGGAGATCCTCGAAGCAGGCCTTGCAGGCAACTGGGACGCGGCGGCGGATGCGCTGCAGCGCCATCTGGAGCTGGCACGCGATAAGGCAGAAAGCGTCATCAAAGTCATCCGTCTGTGGTAAAAAACAAAGAAAAGGGCTGCTGCACAGCAACGTGCAGCAGCCCTTTTTCGTATGATAAGGCAGCGCCTTACAGTGCATCCAGCTCGGTCTGCAGCTGTGCCAGCGCGGTGCGGATGGGCAGCTTTTGCGGGCAGACGTTCTCGCACTTACCGCAGCGGATGCAGTTCTTGGCCTTTTCTGCTTCCGGGAAGCGACCCCATTGCTTTTTGATGGCATCCTTCTGCCCGAACATCCCCAGCTTGTTCCAGACGCTGAAATTGTCCGGGATGTCCACGCCCATCGGGCAGGGCAGGCAGTACCGGCAGCCGGTGCAGCCCACTTTGATGCGCTCATGGAGGGTCTGTGCGACCTGCTCCACCGCAGCGGATTCTTCCACAGAGAGCGGCTCGAAGTGATCGAAGGTGGTCAGGTTGTCTGCCAGCTGATCCTCGGCGCTCATACCGGAGAGGATAACATGCACGTTCTTGTGGCTGCCCACCCAGCGCAGTGCCCAGGAAGCATCGCTCACGTCCGGGCGCAGGGTATGCAGCGGCTGCGCGGCATCGGCGGGCAAAGCGGCAAGAGTGCCGCCCTTGATGGGCTCCATGATGATCAGCGGCACGCCCAGCTCCTCGGTGAGCTGATAGCCGCGGTCGCCGGAGATCTCCTCGGCGCGGTCATCCGTGTCCAGATAGTTGTACTGGAGCTGGCAGAAGTCCCACGGCTGGTCGCGCAGGATGTGCTCCAGCCCGGCAGCGTTGTCGTGGCAGGAGAAACCGAAGTTGCGGATGCGCCCGGCAGCCTTCTGTTCCCACAGCCAGTTGACAACGCCCATCTCCTTGGCCTTGTCATAACGGGCTTTGTGCAGCGAGTGCAGCAGATAGAAGTCGAAATACTCCACGCCCAGCCGCTCGAGCTGCTCGTCAAAGATGCGCTTGGCGTCCTCAAGGTCCTTGCAGTTCCACAGCGGCATCTTGGTGGCAAGATAGAAGCTGTCGCGCGGCCATTTGGCGATAACACGACCTACGAACGGCTCACTTTTGCCGCCATGGTAAGGGTAAGCAGTGTCAAAGTAGTTCACACCGGCCGCCTTGGCGGTGTTGAGCATCGCTTCTGCACGCGGCTCGTCGATGCTGCCGTCTTCCAGTGTGGGAAAGCGCATACAACCAAAGCCCAGCAGGGAAGTACGAAGCTCGTTTTTGTCCCAATTGCGATATTCCATTCTCTTTTTTGCGCAGCAGGGCAAGGTGGATCATCCGGGAAGAACACCTGCTGCTCCTCCTTTTGCAAACAGTATACCACAGGAGCGGCGGCTTGTAAAAGGGAATGCATCCGTTCAACCGGCAGTTTTGCCTCGGATCGGTCGGTGGTTTCGCCCTCTCAGCTTCGCTGCGCTCAGCAGCTCTCCCAAGGGGAGAGCCAAGAATCGCTTGGGTGAGGTGGCATTGCGCATGCAATGACGGAGAGGGCGAGCAACTTTCAAAGGATCAGGATAACAAAAAAGGTGCCTCCACCTTGCGGTGGAAGCACCTCATTGTTCTTAAAAGAACTGGTTGAAGAAAAGGTTAAATTACTTAACCTCGACCTTAGCGCCAGCCTCGGTCAGCTTCTTCTGGATGTCCTCAGCCTCAGCCTTGGAGATCTTCTCCTTGATAGCCTTGGGAGCGCCGTCGACGATAGCCTTAGCCTCCTTCAGGCCCAGACCGGTGATCTCCTTGACCAGCTTGATGACGCCCATCTTGCCAGCGCCAGCCTCGACCAGGATGACGTCGAACTCGGTCTTCTCTTCCTCAGCAGCAGCAGCGGGAGCAGCAGCAGCGGGAGCAGCAGCAACAGCAGAAACGCCGAACTCTTCGCAGTAAGCGTCGATCAGCTCCTTCAGCTCCAGAACGGTCAGGCCCTTAACGGACTCGATGATGGCAGTAATCTTCTCAGAAGCCATGGTAATAACCCTCCAATATAATGGTTTTAGTTGTTTGTTTTGAAAAAAGTGTTTAAGCAGCAGTCACGCAGCGATTAGGCAGCGGGCTCCTCCTGCTTGTCGGCATAAGCCTGCATTGCGACAGCCAGACCAGACAGAGTGCTGGTGAGGGCGCCTGCGAACATGGACAGCATGCCTTCGCGGTTGGGCAGCTTTGCGATTGCGTTGGTCTCGGCAGCATCCATGGACTTGCCTTCCATGAAGCCGGCCTTAACGACGAACTTCTTGGACTTGTCGCCATCCTGGTACTTGCACAGGATACGAGCAGCAGCCATCGGATCTTCTTCGTGAGCAAAAGCGATAGCGGTATCGCCCTTGAAGTTAGCGGTCAGGTCCTCCAGAGAAGTACCCTTGACAGCCAGACGCAGCATGGTGTTCTTCACGACCATGTACTCAACGCCTGCCTCACGCAGCTCCTTACGGAGCTTGGTGTCGTTCTCGACGTTAATGCCGCCGTAAGCGACGACGCAGCCGGAAACCGCACTCTCAAACTTTGCCTTCAGATCAGCGACGTAAGCCTGCTTTTCAGAAAGAATCTTTGCACTGGGCATTCGGTTTCACCTCGTTTCAAAAAACTTATATCGAAAGCTGAAGCAGTAAAAAAGCCTCTTTCCCGCACTTAGTCCGAGAAAGAGGCATAAAGCAACTTTACGCACGTTTCTCGGCAGGCGGACAAGCTTTACACTGGACTCCAGCGCCTGCTGTCTTAAAAACAGCATGATTATAATACCGCAAACGTGCGGAGTTGTCAAGTACTTTTTTGAAATTTTTTGATAAAATTTTCTGCTGCCGGATCCGACAGCAGAAAACCATCAAAAACTCAAATTAGACACCGTACTTCAGGGTGTTCAGACGGATGCCAGGGCCCATGGTGGTAGCCACGGTAGCGCTCTTGAAGTAGGTACCCTTAGCAGCAGCGGGCTTTGCCTTAGCAATAGCGTCCATCACGGTATCCAGGTTGGTGTACAGCTTCTCTGCACCGAAAGAAGCCTTGCCAACGGGAACGTGGATGATGTTCTGCTTGTCCAGACGGTACTCGATCTTACCAGCCTTAGCCTCGCTGACAGCCTTGCCCAGGTCGGGAGCAACGGTACCAGCCTTGGGGTTCGGCATCAGGCCACGGGGGCCCAGGACCTTACCCAGACGGCCAACGCGGCCCATCATGTCAGGGGTGGTCACGACGACGTCGAAATCCATGAAGCCGCCAGCGATGCGAGCGATCAGGTCATCATCACCAACGATATCAGCGCCAGCAGCCTCAGCAGCAGCAGCAGCGGGGCCCTTAGCGATTGCGCAGACGCGGACAGTCTTGCCGGTGCCGTTGGGCAGAACGACAGCGCCGCGGACCTGCTGGTCAGCGTGACGGCCGTCAACGCCCAGGCGGACGTGCAGCTCAACGGTCTCGTCGAACTTAGCGGAAGCGGTCTTGCAAGCCAGCTCCAGAGCCTCGTTCACATCGTACAGTTTGGTAGAATCGACCAGCTTTGCAGCGTCGACATAGTGCTTGCCATGTTTCATTGTATATCCTCCTGTGTGGTCATGCGGGCAGTGTTATGCCCTCCCACTGTTTATGTCTCAGCCTTCGACGGTAACGCCCATGCTGCGGCAGGTGCCACGCACCATGCTGCAAGCAGCTTCCAGAGAAGCAGCATTCAGGTCGGGCATCTTGGTCTTTGCGATCTCTTCCACCTGGGCAGCGGTCAGGGAAGCAACCTTCTCCTTGTTGGGCTTGCCGGAAGCGGTGTTGATGCCAGCGGCCTTCTTGATCAGAACGGCTGCCGGAGGAGTCTTAGTGATGAAGCTGAAGGAGCGGTCAGCGTAGACAGTGATGACGACGGGGATCACATAACCCATCTGGTTCTTGGTACGCTCGTTGAACTCCTTGGTGAATGCCATGATGTTGACACCCTTCTGACCCAGAGCAGGGCCAACAGGGGGAGCCGGAGTCGCCTTGCCGGCCTCGATCTGCAGCTTAATGTAGCCAGTAACTTTCTGTGCCATGATAAATGCACCTCCAAAAATCTGTGGTGAGTTGCGGCGCCGGATGTCGGCGCCTCCCACGAGCACAAACGCAAGCGTCTGCGCTCTATAAGAACCGCGCTGCGGTCTTACCTTGGTAAACGATCAATGCCGATTGGTTACGGCAGCTCGACCTGACCGATCTCCACCTCTGCGGGGGTCTCGCGGCCGAACATGTTGACACGCAGCTTCACCTTGAAGCTTGCAGTGTCCAGTTCCTCTACAACGCCCATAAAGCCTTCCAGAGGACCTGCGGTGATCTGCACGGTGTCGCCAACAGCAAAGTCGACGCTCAGCGGAGCAGCCTTTTCGACACCCATCTTCTCGACCTCTTCCGGGGTCAGGGGAACGGGCTTGGATGCGGGACCGACAAAGCCGGTGCAGCCGCGCGTGTTGCGCACGACATACCAGGTATCGTCGTTCATCACCATTTTGACCAGAACATAGCCGGGGAAGAGTTTGTGCTCGACCATTTTCGGCTTGCCGTTCTTGTCGATCTCAGGAACCATCTCGACGGGGACTTTGATCTCGCAGATCAGATCTTCCAGATGACGGTTCTCGACCATCGTCTGCAGATCGTTTGCGACCTTGTTCTCATAACCGGAATAGGTATGGACAACATACCAAAGTGCCTGAGTGGATTGTTCTTCCATTTTGGTTGACCCTCCGTTCCAAGATGATTCAGGCGCCGATGATCAGACCCAGGAGACCACCAAAGATGGTATCCAACAGGATCATCGCTGCCGCTGCAATGACAACACAAACGATGACGACGATAGTGTTGGTCTTGATGTCCTTCTTGGACGGCCACACGACCTTCTTCAGTTCGCTCTTGGTGTCACGGAAGAACTTTGCGATCCGAGCCACAAAGCCCTTGACAGCGGTCTTAGCTCTGGCCACAAAGCCCGGCTTTTTCTCGGTTTTGTCTGCCATAGTGCGTCCGCCTTTCTCTTACTTCGTTTCGCGATGAGCCGTGTGCTTCTTGCAGAAACGGCAGTACTTCTTCATCTCGAGACGCTCAGGGTTGTTCTTCTTGTTCTTCGTGGTGTTGTAGTTGCGCTGCTTGCACTCAGTGCATGCCAGAGTGATTTTAACGGTCATTTGTTGACACCTCCATTATAACGGTTGTTTTGAACCTCCCTCGGGTTGCGGGTGTGGTCTGAAAAAACAGGCACACTGAATAACCCCGCAAAAGAGGTGATATCATTGTAGCACGGCTTTTTCAATCCGTCAAGCGGAAATTTTCGATTTTTAGAAAGTTTTTTTCAAAAAAGGTGGTTTTGGAGCACACGGTGCTTTTGGTATTCTGCTTGCATCGGCGGCATAGTTATTGTATAATAAGATGTAAACCCATTTTTACAAGAATGAATCGAGCCGGTTTGAAGGCTATTATAAATAGGAGAGAGCATCATGCAGTCTGAGAATACTCTGTGCGTGGTTTTACTGTTTGGCGGTATGTCCAGCGAGCACGAGGTCAGCCGCGTCTCGGTGGGCAACTTCGTTTCCAACATCGACCGCACGAAATATGAGGTGTTGACCATCGGCATCACCAGGGAAGGGCGCTGGCTCTGCACCGAAGCGTCTGCCGCGCAGATGGCGGACGGCAGCTGGGAGGATCTGCCCGGCAATATGCCCTGTGTCATCAGTCCGGACCGTGCGGATCACGGCATGATCCTGTTCACCCCGTTCGGTCAGGTGGAAAAGCTGCATGTGGATGTGGTCATCCCGGTGCTGCACGGCCTGTGGGGCGAGGACGGCACCGTACAGGGTCTTCTGGAGCTGGCGGGCATCCCCTATGTGGGCTGCGGCGTGCTGGCAAGTGCAGCCTGTATGGACAAGGCCGTGGCGAACGCGCTGTTTGAAGCGAACGGCATCCCGCACACGAAGTGGCTGGCAGCAAACCGCTGGGAGGTCGAGACCGATCCGGACGGTGTGTGCGACGGCGTGGAAGCAAAGCTGGGCTGGCCGGTCTTCGTCAAGCCTGCCAACGCAGGCTCCAGCGTGGGCATCTCCAAGGCTTCGAGCCGTGAGGAACTGAAGCAGGCGATCGCCCTTGCACTGGAGAACGACCGCAAGATCGTATTTGAAGCGTTCGTGGACGGGCAGGAGGTCGAGTGCGCAGTCATCGGTTCGGATCCGGCGGTGGCGACCCGCCCTGGTGAGATCCTTGCCGGAGATGAGTTCTATACCTATGATGATAAATACAAGAACGGCGTGAGCCAGACTGTGATTCCGGCGCATCTGCCGGAGGAAAAGCTGGATGAGGTCAAGACCTACGCAGCGCTCGCCTACACGGCGCTGGGCTGCGAGGGGCTGGCGCGGTGCGACTTCTTTGTGGAGCGCGGCACCGGTCGGGTGCTCATCAACGAGATCAACACCTTCCCCGGCTTTACCTCCATCAGCATGTACCCCAAGCTCATGGAGCACGCCGGGCTGCCGGTGCCGGCGCTGATCGACCGGCTTATCGCACTTGCGCTGGAAAGGACGGCAAAGCAGAATGGATAACCGTCCCATCGGCGTATTTGACAGCGGTCTGGGCGGTCTGACCGGCGTGCGTGAGCTGCGCCGCTGTCTGCCGCAGGAAGAGATCGTATACTTTGGCGACACCGGGCGGGTGCCCTACGGCGGGCGCAGCCCGGAGACCATCCTCCAGTATGCCCGGCAGGATATCGCGTTCCTGCTGTCCAAAAATGTCAAGTGCATCATGGCGGCGTGCGGTACGGTCTCCAGTGTCTACCCGGCGCTGGAAGCGGCGGCGCTGCCGGTGCCCTACCTTGGGGTCATCGATGCAGCCGCGCGGGAGGCTGCCTTTGCAACGCGGAACCGGCGCATCGGCGTTATCGGTACGGCGGCGACCATCCGTTCCCGCAGCTACGAAAAGCGGCTGCGCCAGCTCGTGCCGGGAGTGGAGATCACTGCCCGTGCCTGCCCGCTTTTTGTGCCGCTGGTGGAGGCCGGTTATGTGGATCACAGCGAGCCGGAAAAGCAGCAGGTGACCCGTCTGGTCATTGCGCAGTACCTGCGCGAGATCCGGGATGCCGGTGTGGATACCCTGATCCTTGGCTGCACCCATTACCCGCTGATCAAAACGATGGTCGGGGAGT
>CAZUDU010000030.1:0-13518 GCA_964619455.1 uncultured Faecalibacterium sp. | reverse complement strand
TACGGCGATGCAGCGATCGTCACCATCTCCCGCGTGGCGGGCGAGGGCGCGGATCTGGAGTACGGTGATTACACCGATGGCACCAATGTTCTGTCTTTGACCAATGAAGAGCGCGATATGCTCAAGATGGCGAACGAGGAGTTCGACCGCGTGATCGTTCTGATCAACTCCACCAACGCGCTGGAGTGCGATTTCCTCGATGATCCTGCTTACGGCGTGGATGCGGCGCTGTGGATCGGCTACACCGGCACCTGGGGCCTGAACGCAGTGGCAGACATTCTGGCCGGCAACGTGAACCCCTCCGGCCGTCTGGTGGACACCTACTGCTACGACAACACCACCGCTCCGGCGCTGGTGGACTACTATGGCAATGCCTACACCAACTATGATGAGTCCGACACTGCCAACTGGTACTCGGTCGCAAACGGCGGTCTGGACGGCAACGGCTATTACATCACCTATCAGGAAGGCATCTACGTCGGCTACCGTTACTACGAGACCCGTTACGAGGATGTCGTCATGGGCACCGCCAACGTTGGCAGCTACGATTACGCTTCCACCGTGGCATACCCCTTCGGCTATGGTCTGAGCTACACCGACTTTGACTGGTCTGACTTTGGCACCCGCTACGATGCCGCTTCGGACAGCTACAATGTCACCGTTACCGTCAAGAACACCGGTTCTGTGGCGGGCAAGGAGGTCGTGCAGGTCTACTTCCAGTCTCCCTACACCGACTACGACCGCGCTAATAAGATCGAGAAGGCTTCCGTTGAGCTGTGCGGCTTTGGCAAGACTGCACTGCTGGCTCCCGGTGAGACCGAGACCGTCACCATCAACGTGCCCCGCAGCGAGCTGGCATGCTACGATGAAAACGGCGCAAAGACCTACATCCTTGAGGCAGGCGAATACTACCTGACCGCAGCCCGTAACGCACACGATGCAGTCAACAATGTGCTGGCAGCCAAGGGCTATACTGTGGAAAACGGTATGACCGCTGAGGGCGATACCGAAATGGTCTTTGGCTGGGCAGAGACGAAGAACGACTTCGAGACCTACTCCATCTCTGCCGCTACCGGCGAGAAGATCACCAACCAGCTGGATTCTGCCGACCTGACCTACTACGGCTACGACGAGATGAACCAGCTCAGCCGCTCCAACTGGACCGGCACCTGGCCCGAGAAGATCGCCATCGAGGCGAACGAGAAGCTGCTGACCGACATCAACCCCTACCAGAGCTACAAGGGCACCGAAGGCTCTACCGCACAGATGCCCACCATGGGTGCCGACAACGGCATGACGCTGGGCATGATGATCGGCAAGGACTACGATGATCCCGATTGGGAAAAGCTGCTGGATCAGGCTACCTTTGAAGAGATGGCAGAGCTGGTCGGCAAGGGCTACCACAACACCGCAAGAATGCAGTCCGTTTCCAAGCCTGCTACGGTGGACGATAACGGCCCGCAGGGCTTCACCCAGACCCTGACCGGCGTTTCTACCTGCCACGCAGCATACAGCGATGAGAACATCATGGCTGCTACCTTCAATGTGGACCTGATGCGGGAAGTGGGTGTCTGCATCGGCAACGACATGCTGGATCTGGGCGCGACCGGTCTGTACGGCCCCGCCATGAACATCCACCGCTCTGCATACTCCGGTCGTAACTTCGAGTACTACTCGGAGGATCCGTTCCTCTCCGGCAAGATCGCAGCCGCTGAGGTGGAGGGCATCCAGTCCAAGGGCGTGTATGTCTACATCAAGCACTTTGCTCTGAACGATACCGAGTCTCACTGCCGCTGCATCGCGACCTTCGCCAGCGAGCAGGCCATCCGCGAAGTGTACCTCAAGAGCTTTGAGATGGCAGTCACCGAGGGCGGCGCAAAGTGTGTCATGAATGCATTTGCTCGCGTTGGCGGCATCTGGTCCGGCGCACACAAGGGCTTGCAGACCAACATCCTGCGCGGCGAGTGGGGCATGGAAGGCTTCAACCTGACCGACTTCTCCGGCAACTCGGTGTTTGCAAACTACGGCATCACCATGAAGAGCTTTGACGTTGCACAGGGCCTGCTGGCAGGTACCGACAGCTGGGACTCCAGCGCACAGCAGTGGACCGATGAGCTGCTCAAGCTCTACCGCAACGATGCGGATATCGTACAGGCGATGCGTCAGGCGACTCACCGCATCCTGTACACGGTGGCAAACTCCAATGCGATGAACAGTGTGACGGCAGACACCAAGATCGTGGCAGTGACCCCCTGGTGGAAGACGGCGCTGATCGCAGTGGACGTGGTGCTGGCAGTGCTGGCACTGGGCAGCATCGTGATGCTGATCAAGCGCATCAAGACAGCCAAGGCGGTAAAGGTGAATACCGCTCCGGCAGAACAAAATTAAGTAATTATCTCTCCTCCGGCGGCGGTCTCATCCCTGAAACAGGGAAAGGGCTGCCGCCTTTTGGATTTAAAGTGCGTTGGATACAACGGCTTGTGAAAACTAAACAAATATACCAGTTTGATTTTGGAAGCCAAAAACCGAATATTCACGCGGAATGACCACTTTTCGCAAGGATATTGCACAACAAAAACATTTTGATAAAATATGAACGAAAGCATAACCACACAGGGACAAAAGATAAAGGAGACCGACATGCGCAACATCACGAAGCTCATGAAAAACTGGCAGTTCACCGGCCCGAAGGGTGTTACCATCCCGGTCACACTGCCCCACACTTGGAATAATATCGATGGTCAGGACGGCGGCAACGACTACTGGCGCGGCACCTGCACCTATCGCACGAGCTTTGAAGCTCCGGAGTTTGACGCAAAGACCCAGCAGGTCTGGATCCAGTTCGAGGGCGTCAACTCCAGCGCAAAGGTCTGCCTGAACGGTGCGGACGTCTGCGCACACGAGGGCGGTTACTCCACCTTCCGTGCAGACATCACCTCTCTGCTGGAAAAGACCAACAGCTTGACGGTCGAAGTGGACAACAGTGTGAACGACCGCATCTACCCCCAGAAGGCGGACTTCACCTTCTACGGCGGCATCTACCGCGATGTCAGCCTGATGGTCGTCAACAAGGATCACATCGCTCTGGGTCACTTTGGCGATACCGGCGTCAAGATCACCCCGACCGTCAAGGGCGCAGGTGCGGACATCCGCGTTGAGACTCTGGTCGAGGGCGAGGGCGAGGTCGCTGTGGAGCTGCTGGACGCCGAGGGCAAGACCGTTGCTGCCGCAAAGGGCGAGGATGCCATGCTGCATCTGGAGTCCGCACACCTGTGGAACGGCGTGAAGGATCCCTACCTCTACACCTGCAAGGTCACTCTGCTGGCTGATGGCGAGGCTGTGGACGAAGTGGTTACCCGCGTGGGTGTGCGCAGCTTCTCTGTGGATCCCAAGAAGGGCTTCTTCCTGAACGGCAAGCCCTATCGTCTGCACGGCGTTTCCCGTCATCAGGACCGCAAGGGTCTGGGCAATGCCATCACCCGTGAGATGCACGACGAGGATATGGCGCTGATCCGTGAGATCGGTGCGAACACTGTCCGTCTGGCACACTATCAGCACGACCAGTATTTCTACGACCTGTGCGATCAGTACGGCATGGTCGTCTGGGCAGAGATCCCCTACATCTCTGAGCACATGCCCAATGGCCGCGAGAACACGATCAGCCAGATGAAGGAGCTGATCCATCAGAACTACAACCACACCTGCATCGTCTGCTGGGGTGTTTCCAACGAGATCACCATCTCCACCAAGGACAAGAAGGATATGCTGGACAACCACCATGTCCTGAACGACCTGTGCCATGAGATGGATGCGACCCGCCTGACCACTCTGGCCTGCTACGCAATGTGCGGTCCCTTCAATCCGGTGGCTCACATTACCGATCTGGTCAGCTGGAACCTGTACCTCGGCTGGTATGTGCCGGGTCTGTTCCTGAACGATCTGTGGATGGACTTCTTCCATCTGGTCTACCCCAACCGTCCTCTGGGCTTCTCTGAGTACGGTGCCGAGGGTATGCCCAACCTGCACAGCTCTCATCCCCGCCGCGGTGACCACACCGAGGAGTATCAGGCAAAGTACCATGAGTACATGCTGCGCTGCTTCGACCGTCACCAGTGGATGTGGTCCACTCATGTGTGGAATATGTTCGACTTTGCAGCCGATGCCCGTGATCAGGGCGGCGAGCCGGGTATGAACCACAAGGGTCTGGTCACCTTTGACCGCAAGACCAAGAAGGACAGCTTCTATCTGTATAAAGCATGGTGGAGCGACGAAAAGTTCGTTCACATCTGCTCCAAGCGCTACGAGGATCGTACCGAGAGCGAGCTGAAGGTCAAGGTCTACTCCAACCAGAAGTCCGTTGCACTGTATGTCAACGGTCAGAAGCTGGAGGAGAAGACCGGCGAGCATGTCTTTGAGTTCCGTGTTCCGATGAACGGTGATGTGGAGATCAAGGCCGTTGCAGGCGACTGCATCGATGTCGCTTCTTTCCACAAGGTGGCACAGCCCAACCCCGCTTACAAGCTGGTCAAGGGCAAGTCCACCAGCGCAAACTGGGTCTAAGACTCAGTAACCTATGCAACATCCGCCCAATGGCGGTTGTGGATAAAATCCAAGGAGGAGAAATAGTGAACAGCAAGAAACCCAAAGTACGTTTGTGGTCTGTGCTGACTGCTCTGACGGCCATCCTGACCGTTGCAGCCATTGTCGGCAACTTCATCGCAAACCAGTACGCTACGACTCTGAACGTTGCTCTGAATGCATCTACCTACAAGATCATCAAGAGCGAAACGACTGAAGATACCGAATACTTCAAGTCCAGCTTCGCATCCGATGCAGAGCGCGAGGCTTACGAGGCAGAACTGTGCGCTACCGTCGAGGCAGAAGGCGCAGCTCTGCTGATGAACAACGGCGCTCTGCCTCTGGCAAACGGCGCTAAGGTCAGCCTGTTTGCCCGCGGCTCTGTGGATCTGATGTACGGCGGCACTGGTTCCGGCTCTGTCGATACCAGCAAGGCTCCCGACTTCAAGACCGCTCTGGAGGCTCAGGGCATCAGTGTCAACACCACTCTGTGGGATCTGTACAAGTCCGACGCTGTCGCTGGCAAGTACAGCCGCATGACTCCGGCTTCCATCTCCGATAAGCTGGAGGCTAACACTCAGTACGCTGTCAACGAGGCTCCCTGGAGCGCTCTGTCCAGTGCTGAGAGCAGCTTTGCTGAGTACGGCGATGCTGCGATCGTTGTTCTGGCTCGCTCCGGCGGTGAGGGTGCAGACCTTCCCAGCGGTGAGAACGGCACCAACGACTTCTGGATCTCTGGTACCGAAGGCTCCGGCAACTACCTGGAGCTGTCTGCTGAGGAGATCGAGCTGCTGAAGAACCTGAAGGCTCTGAAGGACAATGGTACCTTCAAGTCCATCATCGTTCTGATCAACAGCTCCAACGCTCTGGAGCTGGACTTCCTCAACCCCGAGATCTGCGGTGAGGACTACGGCATCGACTCCGCTATGTGGATCGGCGACGTGGGTCAGACCGGTATCAACGGCGTTGCTCAGCTGCTGTCCGGCGCTGTCAGCCCCTCTGGTTCTCTGGTCGATACCTATCTGTACGACAACATGACCAACCCCGCAATGTACAACTTCTTCACTCAGGCTTACCCCAACGCAGCAGAGTACAACCTGCTGACCGAGGGTGCTGACGTGCAGGGCATGTACAGCGTCTACCAGGAAGGCATCTACCTGGGTTACCGTTATTTCGAGACCCGTTACGAGGACGTTGTCATGGGCACTGCAAACGCAGGCGACTATGACTGGGCTACCACGGTTGCTTACCCCTTCGGCTACGGCGACAGCTACACCACCTTCGCATACTCCAACTTCAAGGTCACTGAGAGCGACGACGCTTTCACCGTCACCCTGAAGGTCACCAACACTGGCAGCACCTTCTCCGGCAAGGAGACTGTCCAGATCTACTTCCAGTCTCCCTACACCGCATACGACAAGGCAAACGGCATCGAAAAGGCTGCTGCTGAGCTGTGCGGCTTTGCAAAGACTGAGATCCTGGCTCCCGGCGCTTCCGAGGATGTCACCATCACCGTGAAGAAGAGCGAGCTGCGTACCTACGACGCAAACAACGCTAAGACCTACATCCTGGATGCAGGCGATTACTACTTCACCGCTGCAACCGACAGCCACAACGCAGTCAACAACATTCTGGCTGCTAAGGGCTACACCGTCGAGAACACCAACGGCCGTATGACCGCTGATGGCGACACCTCTCTGGTCTACAAGTGGACCAACAACGCTCTGGACACCGAGATCTTTGCTACCTCCGTGACCGGCGCTGCGATCACCAACCTGTTCGACGAGTCCGACCCCAACAAGAGCAGCAACGCTCCCGGCAATGTGACCTGGATGAGCCGCTCTGACTGGAACGGCACCTTCCCCACCGCACCCGCTGTCCTGAGCGCAAACGAGACTCTGGCTGCTGCACTGGCATTCACCCAGTACGACGGCTCTCTGGCAAACAGCATCGAGATGCCCACTCTGGGCGCCGACAATGGTCTGACTCTGGCTTCCATGATCGGCAAGAGCTACGATGATCCCCAGTGGGATGCCCTGCTGGATCAGCTCACCTACGACGAGATGGTTCAGACCATCACTCTGGGCTTCCACAACACCAAGGCGATCGCTTCCATCGGCAAGGCAGCTACCAAGGACGAGAACGGTCCTCAGGGTCTGACTGCTGCTCTGACCGGCGGCGCATCCGCAATGTGCTACACCTCTGAAGACGTCATGGCTGCTACCTTCAACGTTGATCTGATCAACGAGGTCGGCCGTTGCATCGGCGAGGACTGCCTGGCTATGGGCTACTCTGGTCTGTATGGCCCCGGCATCAACATGCACCGTACCGCTTACTCCGGCCGTAACTTCGAGTACTACTCCGAGGATCCGTTTGTCTCCGGCACCATCTGCGCAGCAGAGGTCGAAGGCATCCAGTCCATGGGCGTTTATGTCTACCTGAAGCACGTTGCCCTGAACGACTCCGAGACCAGCCGCCGCGGTGTCAACACCTGGCTGAACGAGCAGACCGCTCGCGAGATCTACCTCGAAGTTGCTGACAAGGCGGTCGTTGACGGCGGCGCTTGGAGCGTCATGACCGGCTTCAACCGCTGGGGCGCAACCTGGTGCGGTGCTAACGCAAACCTGCTGACCGGCTACCTGCGCGGCGAGCTGGGCATGCGCGGCATGTGCATCACCGACTTCTCCGGTTCCAGCCAGTACATGGATCTGGTCGACGGCCTGATCGCTGGTTCTGACATCTGGGATAGCCCGATGCCCAAGATCCACACCACCAAGGCTGCTAACTACGAGAACGATGCTTACATCGTTGCCGAGATGAAGGACGCGCTGCACAACATCCTGTACACTGTCGTCAACTCCAACGCTATGAACGGCTGGTCTGCTGGCGACCGTCTGGAGACCGTCCTGCCCTGGTGGCAGACCGCGATCTACGCTCTGATCGCTGTGCTGGCTGTCCTGACCGTACTGTGCGCATGGCGTCTGGTCGTTGCCATCAAGCTCAAGAAGAGCATGGTCAACACCGCAGCTGCTGAGGATCAGAACTGATCACGGGTCCTGAACCTCTGACAGCAAGTTAAGTACCTCAGTGGCAGCCTGTCCCATAGGCGGGCAGGCTGCCATTTTTATCATTTCCGAAATCAACCTCAAATGTCAAAAAGGAGAAAACGCTATGGGTGAACAAAAAACGACGGCGTCGAGTGTCAACCGCGCCAAAACCTACCAGCTCGTGCTGTTTCCGCTGAACAACGGCGCGACCAACGTCTACTATGTTCTGGTGCTTTCCTACATTGCTACCTTCGGCAGCAAGGTTCTGGCACTGAGCATGATCTTTGCATCGGTCATGGTCACCGGTATGCGTCTGTTCGACGCGATCACCGACCCCATCATTGGTGCCCTGATGGACCGCACCAACGGCAAGTTTGGTAAGTTCCGCCCCTTCATGCTCATCGGCAACTTGATCATGGCCATCAGCATCCTGGCTCTGTACTGCCTCACTCCGCTCATCCCGGAGTCCGCAATGGCTCTGCGCTATGTTGCGTTCGTGGCACTGTATGCAGTCTGGGTCATCGGCTACACCTTCCAGACCAGCTGCACCCGTTCCGGCCAGACCGTTCTGACCAATGACCCCAAGCAGCGCCCGCTGTTCACCATCTTCAACACCGTCGGCAGCCTGCTGGGCATGGGCGCAATGCAGTTCTTTGCTCCCATTCTGGCTAAGAACTACGAGGGTGGCTACGCTTCCGCTGGCTTCTTCCGTACTCTGGCTCCCGTTGGCATCGTCATCTCCATCCTGCTGACCATCCTCGCCATCATCGGCATCTGGGAGAAGGATCAGCCCAAGTACTTCGGCATCGGCGGCGAAAAGACCGAGAAGGTCAAGGTCAGCGAGTACATCCAGATCATCAAGAACAACAAGCCCATGCAGCGCTTGATGGTCGCTGGTGCAGGCTGCAAGCTGGCTCTGTCCATTGCGACCAACACCACCGTCCTGTGCATGCTGTACGGCTGCATGATGGGCAACTACGACGGTCTGTACCTGCCCATGATGATCCTGGGCTACGTCTTCAGCGTGCCCTTCTTCCTGCTCACTGTCCGCACCAGCCAGAAGGAAGGCCAGAAGGCCAGCCTGATGAAGTACGTCCGCATCGCACTCATCTGCTATGTCGGCGTTCTGGTCCTGCTGCTGCTGTGGGGCAAGAGCGATGCCTTCACCCTGTCCATCATGGGGGCAAACGGCCTGTCCATCAACCTGTACACCATCCTGTTTGTGCTGTTCTTCGGCATCGGCTACGGCGCATACTATGCAACTGCTGATATGCCCATCCCGATGGTCGCTGACTGCTCCGACTACGAGACCTACCGTTCCGGCAACTACATCCCCGGCATCATGGGCACCCTGTTCAGCCTGGTCGATAAGCTGGTCTCCAGCCTGTCCGCTACGGTCGTTGGCATCGCTGTCAGCTTCATTGGTCTGGAGAGCCTGCCCACCCAGTATGATCCGTACACTCCGGGCATGAACATCGTCGTCATCGTTCTGTTCTGCATCATCCCGATGGTCGCTTGGGCTGCTACCCTGATCGCTATGAAGGGCTACACCCTGACCGGCGCTAAGATGAAGGAGATCCAGGCTGTCAACGCTTGCCGCCGTGACGCGGTCGCAAACGGCATGAAGCTGGAAGACGCGATGGCAAAGTGGCAGAGCCTGGATCAGCTGCCCGCTGAATACCAGAACTGATCTTCTGATTTGGATAAGGAAAAAGGATCATGGAAAAGAATGTTTTGAATACCGATCTGACCGGTAAGGTCGCGGTCGTTACCGGTGCCAGCGGCACGCTGTGCTCCATCTTTGCCAAGGCTCTGGCGCGTGCGGGCGCAAAGGTCGCACTGCTGGGCCGTA
Source organism: uncultured Faecalibacterium sp. (assembly GCA_964619455.1). Classification (GTDB taxonomy): domain Bacteria; phylum Bacillota; class Clostridia; order Oscillospirales; family Ruminococcaceae; genus Faecalibacterium. Next base: position 4,041 of record CAZUDU010000030.1, on the reverse strand, counting down.
ACATGGAAAAGCTGGATGCGCTGGCAAACGAGATCATCGCAGAGGGCGGCATTGCCAAGGGCTATACCTGCAACGTGATGAACAAGGCAAACTGCTTCTCTGTGGCAGAGGATGTGGAGGCGGATCTGGGTCCGTGCGATATCCTGATCAACGGTGCGGGCGGCAACAACCCTCGTGCCAACACCGATAAGGAATACTTTGAGATGGGCGATCTGGAGAGCGATACCGTCACCTTCTTCGATCTGGACGAGAGCGGTGTGGAAATGGTATTCAACCTGAACTGGATCGGCACCCTGCTGCCCACTCAGGCATTCGCACGGCAGATGGTGGGTCGTCCCGGCTGCAATGTTCTGAACATTTCCAGCATGAACGCATACCTGCCCCTGACCAAGATCCCGGCATACTCCGGTTCCAAGGCGGCAGTCACGAACTTCACCCAGTGGCTGGCTGTCCACTTCAGCAAGGTGGGCATCCGTGTCAACGCCATTGCACCTGGCTTCTTTGCCAGCGAGCAGAACGCAAAGCTGCTCTACAATGACGATGGCACCCCCACGGCTCGTACCGGCAAGATCCTCGCTGCGACCCCGATGGGACGCTTTGGCGACAGCGAAAAGGATCTGGTGGGTGCACTGCTATTCCTGCTGAACAACGATGCAGCAGGCTTCATCACCGGCATTTGCCTGCCGGTGGATGGCGGCTTCTCCGCATATTCCGGCGTTTGATCGACTGGTTTTGAAGGCACCGCAGGCTTCCTTTGGGAGGTCTGCGGTGCCTTTTTGTGCTTTGTTGGCAAAAATCCACAAAAAACACTTGATTTTGAGACGTGTTTTGATATACTGTGAATTACAATGGAGTAATACTTTTTTCAGGAGAGTGGAACCATGCGTATTTATGATTTGATCGCAAAAAAACGGGATGGCGGTGTTCATACCCGCGCAGAGCTGGAAGTTCTGGTCAACGGCTACGTCAGCGGTGATGTGACCGATTATCAGATGGCTGCATGGATGATGGCAGTGTATCTGCGCGGCATGACTGCCGCGGAGACCGCAGAGCTGACCGATATCATGGCACACAGCGGCGTGATGGTCGATCTTTCGCCTATCCCCGGCATCAAGGTGGACAAGCACTCCACCGGCGGCGTGGGCGATAAGACGACCCTTGCCATCGCCCCCATCGTGGCGGCGTGCGGGGTCAAGATCGCCAAGATGAGCGGCAGAGGTCTGGGTCACACCGGCGGCACCATCGACAAGATGGAGAGCGTGCCCGGCACCCGCACCTCGCTCTCGCAGGAAGAATTCTTTGCACAGGTCAACAAGATGGGGCTGTCGGTCATCGGCCAGAGCGAGGGCATCGCGGTGGCAGATAAAAAGATGTATGCGCTGCGCGACGTGACGGCGACCGTCAGCTGCATCCCGCTGATCGCATCCAGCATCATGTCCAAAAAGCTTGCGTCCGGCTCGGATGCCATCCTGCTGGATGTGACCACCGGTACCGGCGCGTTCATGAAGACGGTGGATAAGAGCATCGAACTGGCACAGCTGATGGTCTCCATCGGTACTCACCACGGGCGCCGCGTTGCTGCCATGATCACCGATATGGATACCCCGCTGGGCTACAACATCGGCAACAGCCTGGAAGTCATGGAGAGCATGGACGTGCTCAAGGGCAAGGGCCCTGCAGATCTGACCGAGGTTTGTCTGCAGCTTGCGACCAATATGCTGGTGCTTGCCGACAAGGGCACCCCTGCTGAGTGCCGTGCCATGGCACAGGCAGTCATCGCGGATGGTTCTGCATTCGAGAAGTGCAAGGAGATGTTCGCGGCGCAGGGCGGCGATACCCGCGTGCTGGACGATTACAGCCTGTTTGCCCAGCCGGAAGCCAGCTATGAGCTGCTTGCCGAGCAGGACGGCTACATCGTGGTGAATGATGCCGAGAAGATCGGCACCGCCAGCGTTCTGCTGGGCGCAGGCCGCCAGAAGAAGGAGGATGCGCTGGACTTTGCCGCAGGCATCACCCTGCACAAAAAGCGCGGCGATTATGTCCATAAGGGCGAGAGCATCGCGACCTTCTATGGTGCACCCGATAAGTTCGAGGCGGCTGCCAGGGAGTACCGCAGAGGTCTTGTTTACGGCGATGAAAAGCCGGAGGAGGCCCCGCTGGTGTACGCACTGGTCACCAAGGACGGCGTAGAGCGCTACTAAACCAGATGAAAAGCGGGCGGATGAACATTCATCCGTCCGCTTTTTTGCAGATCATCCTTTGCCGGCGATGGGTTGACAGGGCATGGAAAACGGAATATGATAGGAGAAAGCGTGCATTTTATGCGGGTTTTGCACGGTTTCTCTTTCTTAAGCCGGAATTGGAAGGGGAACCGGTAGAACTTTTGCAGCAGTTGTGCTATACTGTGTGGTATTCGTAATGCTCCAAAAAGGAGCATGGAGAAGAAAGGACATGTTATGAAGATCATTCTGGTGGGCGGCGGCAAGGTCGGCACGGCTCTGGCGCGCCAGCTCAGCGAGGAAGGTCACAATGTGACCGTTGTGGATACCAACAAGGCGCGTGTGGAGCACCTGATCGAGAGCTACGATGTTCTGGGCATCGTGGGCAACGGTTCCTCTATCACCACGCTGGAAGAAGCGGGCATTGAAGAAGCGGATGTGTTCATTGCGGTCACCGGCTCGGACGAGCTGAACCTGCTGTGCTGTATGTTTGCCAAAAAAGCAGGCTGCAGCCACGGCATCGCTCGTGTGCGTAACCCGTCCTACAGCCATGAGCTGGAGTTCATCAAAAAGCAGATCGGCATCTCGGCCATCATCAACCCGGAAATGGCGGCCGCAAAGGAGATCTCGCATCTGCTGCGCTTCCCCGGTGCAAGCAAGATCGATACCTTTGCTGATGGGCGCGTGCGCCTGATCAAGTGCGCTCTGACCGAAAAGCAGGGTTTGGACGGCGTTGCCATCCGCGAGATCCCTACCCGGCTCAAGAGCAACATTCTGGTCTGTGCGGTCGAGCGCGGCGGAGATGTCATCATCCCCAACGGTAACTTCACCCTGAAAAACGGCGACCAGATCACCTTTTTGGCAACGCAGGAGGATGCGCGCGAGTTCTTTGTGCGGATCAACCTGCCGGTGCGTCCGGTCCACAACGCGATGATCGTGGGCGGCGGTGCCATTGCGTATTACCTCAGTCAGGAGCTGCTGGCGAACAATGTGCGTGTCCGCATCATCGAACGTGACCCGGCGCGCTGTGTGGAGCTGGCGGAACAGCTGCCGGAAGCACAGGTGATGAACGAGGACGGCTCCAACCGCGATTTCCTGCTGTCGGAGGGCATCGGCTCTGCGGAAGCGTTCGTGGCGCTGACCAACATCGACGAGGAGAACGTTCTGCTGAGCCTGTTTGCCAAAAAGCACTCCCGCGGCAAGCTGGTGACCAAGGTCAACCGCCTGGAATTTGACGATATTCTGGGCAGTCTGGACCTGGGCAGCGTGATCTACCCCAAGTACATGACCTGTGACTACATCGTGCAGTACGTCCGCGCGCTCCGGAACGAGGCAGGCAGCAACGTCAAGACGCTGTACCGCATTCTGGACGACCGCGTGGAAGCACTGGAGTTCACGGTGCACGAGGAGAGCCGCGCGACCGGCGTGCCGCTGAGCCAGCTCCACCTCAAAAAGAACCTGCTGCTGTGCTGCATCACCCGTGGCAGCCAGATCCTGATCCCGCGCGGCGGCGACCAGATCCAGGTGGGCGATAATGTGATCGTGGTCACGCTGGAGCACGGTCTGCACGATCTGCGTGACATCGTGGAGAGCTGACGGAGGGGCGAGGGATGAACTATTCGATCGTATTCCGTCTGATGGGCTATATCCTGCTGATCGAGGGTGGCTTGCTGCTGCTGCCCGCTCTTACCAGCCTGATCTACGGCGAGTGGAGCGTTATGGGCGCGTTCCTGCTCACGGCGGCAGTCAGTGCGCTGGTCGGCTTTCTGCTCAGCCGCATCAAGCCCCGCAGCAAGGTGTTCTATATGCGGGAGGGCTTTAC
>CAZUDU010000029.1:8280-13642 GCA_964619455.1 uncultured Faecalibacterium sp. | reverse complement strand
ATCGTCATGGGCATCAGCTTCACCTTTGTGTCGGTGTTCTGCTATGTAGGTCCGCAGTGGGGCTATGAGGCGATCATCGGCGCGGTGATCGTGGGCGGCATCGTGGAAGGTCTGCTCGGCTTCTTTGCAAAGTACTGGCGCTGGCTGATCTCGCCCATCGTGGCGGCGTGTGTCGTTACGGCGATCGGCTTCAGCCTGCTGAGCGTAGGTGCAAACTCCTTTGCGGGCGGTACCGGTGCAGCGGATTTTGGCAGCGTCCAGAACTGGGTGCTGGGCAGCTTCACCCTGATCTGCTGCCTGTGCTTCAACATCTTTGCAAAGGGCACCCTCAAGCCGCTTTCGGTGCTGTTTGGTCTGATCATGGGCTATATCATGGCGCTGTTCATGGGCAAGGTGGATCTTTCTGCGCTGGAAGGCGTGGCGCTGATCTCTCTGCCGCAGCTGATGCCCTACAAGCCGGTGTTCAACCTGAGCGCGATCATTTCGGTCACGATGATCTTCCTTGTTTCCGCGACTGAGACCATTGGTGATACCTCCGCTGTGACCAACACGGTGCTGGGCAGAGAGGCGACCGATGAGGAGATCTCCGGCAGTCTGGCGTGCGATGGTCTGGTCAGCTCGCTGTCTGCCTGCTTTGGCTGTATGCCGATCACCTCGTTCAGCCAGAACGTGGGTCTGCTGGCAATGACCAAGGTCATCAACCGGTATGCCATTGCGACCGGCGCAGGCATCCTGATCCTTGCAGGCATCTTCCCCGCAGTGGGCGCAGTGCTTGCGACCCTGCCGGAAGCAGTCCTCGGCGGCTGCACCATCATGATGTTCGGCAACATCGTGATCTCCGGCTTGCAGATGATCGGCAACTGCGGCTACACCCAGCGCAACATCACCATTGCGGCACTGTCGCTGAGTGTGGGTCTGGGCTTTACGCAGGTGCCGGAGATGTTCAACATCTTCCCGGACATCATCCGCACCATCTTTGCAGAGAACTGTGTTGCGGTCGTGTTCCTGGCAGCGATCCTGCTGAACCTGTTCCTGCCGAAGGAAGAAAACCAGTAATGAGAAGCTCCGCTCTGTTCCCGCTGTATGGGAATGGGGCGGAACTTTTTGTTTATATACATTGAAATGTGTATATAAACATTCAAAGAAATGCTTTTTGAACGCTGTAAAGCTAAGAATTGAAACTATGTGGCGGACTTTATTGATTTTTGGATTTCGTAAAGTGAATTTTTTTCACTCAAATTGACAAACTTCGTATGTTTCCATATAATATATGAAGTGTTTCTCGGGTATGGACGATGGCGTTTATGCAACCGCAAGACGCCATCGTTTTCTTTATCCTTCTGATTGTACGCCCCGTGCGAACAACCGTCCGCGGTGCGGGAAGACCGCGGACAGAGGGGGGAAGGGATGCTCACCCCGGAGCATGAAGAAAGTATTTCACGATAGGAATGGAGTGGCAGTAAACGATGGCTAAGTACATCATCAAACGTGTCGCAATGGGTATCTTCAGTATCTTTATTGTGGCAACGGTGACCTTCTTCGTTATGAACCTCGTCCCCGGCGGGCCGTTCATGGCAGAAAAGTCGATCTCGAAGGCTGCACAGCAGGCGCTGGAAGAAAAGTATGGTCTGGATAAGCCCCTAGGCGAACAGTACCTGAATTATATGAACAACCTGCTGCACGGCGATCTGGGCCCGAGCCTGAAGCAGCGCGGCCGCAACGTCAACGACATCATTGCAAGCAAGCTGCCGGTGTCGGCAAAGCTGGCTGGCATGGCAGTGCTGGTGGCACTGTGCGTTGGCATCCCGCTGGGCTGTATCGCAGCATATAACCGCGGCAAGTGGCTGGATAACTTTGTGATCGTGTTCGCGACCTGCGGTATTGCGATCCCGAGCTTTATCTCCAGCGTTCTTTTGCTGTATACCTTTGGCATGAACCTCAAGCTTCTGCCCACGGTCGGCCTGAACAGCGCGGCTTCTTACATCATGCCGGTCACTGCGCTGGCGATCTACCCCACTGCATACATCACCCGTCTGATGCGCTCCAGCCTGCTGGACGTCATGGGTCAGGACTACATGCGCACTGCGCGCGCAAAGGGCGTGTCGCAGTTCATGATCATGTTCAAGCATGCACTGCGCAACGCGATCCTGCCGGTCGTTACCTATGTTGGCCCCATGCTGGCGAGCCTGATCACCGGCTCCTTTGTTGTGGAAAAGATCTTCTCGGTCCCGGGTCTGGGCCGTGATTTCGTTTCTGCGATCACCAACCGTGACTATATGCTGATCATGGGTACCACCATCCTGCTGTCTGCTCTGGTCATCATTGCAAACGTCGTCGTTGATATCCTGTACAAGATCATCGACCCGCGCATCAAGCTGAAGTAAAGGAGAGACCCTCATGGAAAAGATCAAAAAGAATCCGCTGAGCTTTCAGCTGAATGACGAGGATTTTCTCCCTGCAAGCAACGAGGAGAAGGAAAGCCTTGTCGTCATGCGCGAGAGCGTCAACTTCTGGAAGGACGGCATCCGCCGTCTGCGCAAGAACAAGATCGCAATGGTCAGCTTTGTCTGCATCCTGCTGATCGCGTTCATCGCATACATCCTGCCCGCACTGTGGCCCTACGACTATGCACAGCAGGTCAAGGGCAGCAACAACCTCGCTCCGTTCGAGTATTCTGCCGCAGAGCAGGCTCGCATGGATGAGGGCGAATTCGTGTTTCCGCACATTCTCGGCACTGACCGTATGGGTCGTGACTACGCGGTTCGCGTCATGATGGGCGCACGCGTCAGCCTGTCGGTCGGTCTGCTGGCATCCGCACTGGTGCTGCTGATCGGTGCGACCTACGGCGCCATTTCTGCCTTTGCCGGCGGCTGGGTCGATATGGTCATGATGCGCATCACCGATATCCTGTACACCATCCCGGACATCCTGCTCATCATCATGCTGGGCATGGCACTGAAGGAGCCTTTGGAGAATCTGGCGACCCAGCCCGGCTTTGGCTGGATGCAGACCCTTGGCCCCAACATGGTCTCCATCTTCATCATCTTCGCACTGCTGTACTGGGTCGGCATGGCGCGTATCGTCCGCAGCCAGATCCTGATCCTGAAGGAGAGCGAGTACGTTACCGCTGCCCGCGCACTGGGCGCTTCCAGCGGTCGTATCATCAAAAAGCATCTGCTGACCAACTGCATCGGCACCCTGATCGTCACCACCACCTTGCAGATCCCCTCGTCCATCTTCACCGAGAGCTACCTGAGCTTCATCGGTCTGGGCGTTGCAGCTCCGCTGCCCTCTCTGGGCTCGCTGGCGACCGACGCGGTCAAGGGCATGAACACCTACCCGCATCTGCTGATCGCACCCGCACTGATGATCAGCGTGATGATCCTGGTGTTCAACCTGTTTGGCGATGGTCTGCGTGACGCATTTGACCCCAAGCTGAAGAATTGATGAGGTGAAAGCAAGATGAGCGAAAAAATTCTTGATATCAAAGAAGAACGCCTTTCCTTCTTCACCCCCGCCGGTGAGGTCAAGGCACTGAACGGCGTTTCCTTCACGATGAATCAGGGCGACGTGCTGGGCATCGTTGGCGAGTCCGGCTCCGGCAAGTCTGTCACTGCTTATTCCGTGATGGGTCTGACCGCATACCCCGGCAAGCTGATCGGCGGCAACGTGTGGTTCAACGGTCACGAGATCGAAAACATGAAGGAGAAGGATTTCCGCAAGATCCGCGGCAACGAGGTCTCTATCATTTTCCAGGACCCCATGACCAGTCTGAACCCGGTGTACACCATCGGCAACCAGATCGTGGAGGTCATCCGCCTGCACACCAATAAGAACAAGGCAGAGGCATGGGCACGCGCCCGTGAGCTGCTGGAGCTGGTCGGCATCAACGAGCCGGACAAGCGCCTCAAGCAGTACCCGCATGAGCTGTCTGGCGGTATGCGCCAGCGTGTCATGATCGCGATCGCTCTGGCCTGTGAGCCGAAGCTGCTGATCGCGGACGAGCCCACCACTGCTCTGGACGTGACCATTCAGGCACAGATCCTGGAGCTGATGCAGGAGCTGCGCGAGAAGCTGGGCATGAGCATCATCATGATCACCCACGATCTGGGCGTGGTTGCTTCCATGTGCGAGAAGATCGCTGTTATGTATGCCGGACACATCGTGGAGTACGGCACCACCGACGAGATCTTCTACCAGCCGGGTCACGAGTACACCAAGGGTCTGATCAACTCCATCCCGAAACTGAATACCGAGACCCACGAGCGTCTGGTGCCCATCGAGGGCACCCCCATCGACCTGCTGAACCCGCCGGCAGGCTGCCCGTTTGCGCCGCGCTGCAAGAACTGCATGAAGATCTGCCTCAAGCAGATGCCGCCGCGCACCGAGCTGAGCGATACCCACTATACTTACTGCTGGCTCCAGCAGAAGGCTGCGTTTGAGAAAGGGGAAAAGGCAGAATGAGTGAACAGAATACGCTGGTAGAAGTCCAGCACCTGCAGCAGTATTTCCCCGCCGGCGGCGTGGGCAAGAAGAAAAAGTTCGTTCAGGCTGTGGACGATGTCAGCTTTGCGATCCGCAAGGGCGAAACGCTGGGTCTGGTCGGTGAGTCCGGCTGCGGCAAGACCACGACCGGCCGCAGCCTGCTGCGCCTGTACGAGCCGACCGACGGCAAGATCATCTATGACGGCAAGGTGCTGTTCGACAAGCAGAACAACATTGCAGTGGACATGCTGCCGTACCGCCGCCGTATGCAGATCGTGTTCCAGGATCCGTATGCGAGCCTTGACCCCCGTATGACCATTGGTGATATCGTGGGCGAGGGCATCGACATCCATCATCTGGCAGAGAATTCCAAGGATCGCCATGACAAGATCATTGCTCTGCTGGAGCGTGTGGGCCTGAACAGCGAACACGCAAACCGTTATCCGCACGAGTTTTCCGGCGGTCAGCGTCAGCGCGTCGGCATTGCCCGTGCACTGGCTGTGAACCCGGAGTTTATCGTCTGCGACGAGCCGGTCTCTGCACTGGACGTTTCCATTCAGGCACAGGTCGTCAACATGTTTGAGGATCTGCAGCAGGAGATGGGGCTGACCTACCTGTTCATCGCGCATGATCTGAGCGTTGTGAAGCACATCTCCAACCGCATCGGTGTCATGTATCTGGGCAAGATGGTGGAGCTGGCAGACAGCTTTGAGCTGATCTCCCACAGCATCCACCCTTATACCCGCAGCCTGATCTCTGCCATCCCGGTGGCAGACCCCATCGTGGCACGCTCCTCCAAGCGTATCGTGCTGCAGGGTGATGTTCCCAGCCCGCTGAACCCGCCGTCCGGCTGCCGTTTCCGCACCCGCTGCCCCTA
>CAZUDU010000029.1:0-8180 GCA_964619455.1 uncultured Faecalibacterium sp. | reverse complement strand
TTCCCAGCCCGCTGAACCCGCCGTCCGGCTGCCGTTTCCGCACCCGCTGCCCCTATGCAGACGAGCGCTGTGCGGCAGAGGTGCCGGAGTTCCGCGAGGTGACTTCCGGTCACTGGGCAGCCTGCCATCATCTGGATAAAGTGAAATAATCACAGACCGGTTTTCACATAGATGAATCCGCTTCATCTATGGCGTGAAACTTTGTAACGAAATGGTTACAGACTTGAGATTTTGCTTGCTTTATCAAAGCAAAGTGGCTATACTAGGCGCATGTTCATCCAAGGAATACAGTGTCCACGGAGAGAATATAGAGGAGGCTGGGAGACCGGCGGACTCAATATGATATAAGGGAAGGGTAATTATTATGAAACGCATTTCTCGTCGTAATTTCCTGAAGGTTGCAGGCGTTGGTGCTGCTGCTCTGGGTCTGGCAGCCTGTGGCGGCAATTCCTCCAACAGCACGGCTGCATCTACCGGCAGCACTGCTTCTTCTGCGGCTTCTTCCGCTGAGGGCGGCAGCTCTATTGCTTCCGGCTTCACCGTTCAGTATGGCGGCAACCCTGAGACTCTGGACCCCGCTCTGAACAGCGCGGTCGATGGCGGCAACACTCTGCTGACCGTCATGGAGCCCCTGCTGATCATCAACGAGAACAACGAGGCTGTCGGCGGTCAGGCTGAGAGCTACGAAGTCAGCGAAGACGGTCTGACCTGGGTCTTCACCATGCGTGACGGCCTGAAGTGGAGCGATGGCACCGAGCTGAACGCAAAGGACTTCGAGTACAGCTTCAAGCGTATGGTCGACCCCAACACCGCTGCTCCTTATGCTGAGACCTGCCTGGGCATGGTCGATGGCTTTGCAGCAGCTCAGGAGGGCAACCCCGAGGCTCTGAACGTCACCGCCAGCGAGGACGGCAAGACTCTGACCATCGTTCTGTCTTACCCCTGCTCCTACTTCGATAAGATGGCTGCATTCGTGGCTCTGAGCCCCGTGCAGCAGGCTACCGTTGAGGCAAACGGCGATGCTTGGTGCACCGAGCCGGATACCTACGTCTGCAACGGCCCCTACATGATCAGCGAGTGGATCCCCTCCGAGCGCATCGTGCTGACCAAGAACCCCAACTACGTTGGCGGCTGGGACAGCTCCAAGATCGTCTCTGAGTGCATCACCCTGCTGCTGCTGGAGGATTCTTCTGCAGCCTTCGCAGCTTACAACAGCGGCGAAGCACAGCTGATCAAGGACGTTCCCACCGATGAGATCCCCAGCCTGACCAAGGCAGAGGACGGCGGCGACTTCTATCTGGATACCATTCTGGGCACCTACTACATCAGCGTCAACCTGACCCGTGCTCCGTTTGATAACCTCAACGTCCGTAAGGCTCTGAGCCTCGCTCTGGATCGTGAGTACGTTGCAAACACCATCATGCAGGGCACCTACTCTGCAGCTTACAACCTGGTCGGCCCCGGCATCGTGGACGCAAACGGTTACTTCTACGACAACGCCAACGGCGGCGCTCCCTACATCAGCGCTGACTACGAGGCAAACGTTGAGGAAGCAAAGAAGCTGCTGGCTGAGGCTGGCTACCCCAACGGCGAGGGCCTGCCCACCATCGAGTACCTGACCAACGACGCTGGCTACCATGTGCCTCTGGCAGAGTACGCACAGCAGGCTTGGGGCGATCTGGGCATCAACGTGACCATCTCCAAGGTCGAGTGGGCTTCCTTCACTCCGATGCGCCGTGCACAGGAGTATGACGTTGCTCGTAACGGCTGGGTCATGGACTACAACGATCCTTCCAACATGATCGAGCTGTTCGGCACCACCAACGGCAACAACGACGGCAAGTACTCCAACCCCGAGTTCGATGCTGCAATGGAGGCTTCCAAGACTGCTGATAAGGCTGAGCACTTCGCACAGCTGCACAAGGCTGAGGATATCCTGATGGAGGATATGGGCTGCATCCCCGTTGCATACTACAACGACTTCTGGATGCAGACTCCTTCTCTGAAGGGCACCTGGCACAGCCCCTACGGCTACTGGTACCTGCAGTACGGTTATGTTGAGGAGTAATTCCCCGGCAGCCGCTGCATAAACTGTAACTGAACCAAACGCCCCGCTTACAGAGCATTCTGTGAGCGGGGCGTTTTTTGTGCCTTAAAAGCGAACGGCTTGCACCTGCCGGAACGCTATGATACAATAAAACCGGGAAGAGAAAGCAAAAAAGGGGAGAATGGGATGGAGCAAACGTATTTGTGCCCATATTGCATGGAAGAAGTGATGGAGGGTGTGCCGGGCTGCCCGCACTGCGGCAGGCAGTTTGAGGGCTGCAACCCGGCCGGAAGCCTTCCGGTCGGCACACTGCTTGCCGGGCGTTATACGGTAGGCGAGGTACTGAGTGTGGATGGCGAGGGCATCCTCTACTATGGTGTGGAGAACCGGGGCAGGTTCCGGGTCACCATCAAGGAATATTTACCGGTCACGCTGGCGGCAGAACGCGGCGGGGATCTGACACTGCGCCCCAAACAGGGCAGTGAGGTGCTGTTCAAGACTACCCGCATGGACTTTGCAGACCTGTACCGCGCGCTCCAGCGGCTAACCCCGGCTCCCGGTCTGGAAGCTGTGCTGGATGTGGTGGAGCAGAACAACACGGTCTACGCGGTTTTAGAGGATCTGCGCGGCAAGCCGCTGGATCAGTGGCTGGATGCGCGCCCGGCACCGGTGCGGCCGGAGGATGCCTGCGCCATGCTCCAGTCGGTGTTTGAGGGTGTGGCGGCGATGAACAAGATCGGTCTGGTGCACCGTGGCATCTGCCCGGAGAACATCCGTGTGATGGAGAACGGCCGCGCCCGGCTGGCAGGTTATGCAACAGTCGGGCTGCGCACGGCGGGCAGCGGATTGCACGAGCAGCTTTATGAGGGCTACTCAGCACCGGAACAATACTCCACGGCACAGTTCGAGGGGCGCTATACGGACGAATACAGCCTTGCAGCGGTCTTTTACCGGATGGTGTGCGGGCAAAGCCCGGTCCCTTCTGCACAGCGGATGGTGTCGGACTCCAACCCGCGGGCAAAGTCGCTCAACAATGCACTGCCGCTGCACATCTCGCAGGTGCTGGAAATGGGGCTGCGCCTGCGCCCGCGGGAGCGCATCCAGACCGTGCCGCAGCTGTATCAGGCGCTCTGCTCGGCGGAATACAGCGAGGAGCTGACCCGCACCCTGAAGCCGGAAACGCCGGTCTATGCCGAACCGCCGCAGCCCCCGCGGGAGCATCTGCTCAGCCTCAGGGCGTTGCTGGCGGGCATCATGATCCTGCTGGCGATCCTGATCCTGCTGACCCTCTGGGGCATTCTGGGGCGGGTGGAGCAGCAGCCTGCTGCCTCGGTGCCGGAAAGCGAACCTGCGGCAAGCTCGGAAGTGCTGGAGCCGCAGAACCTTGTGCCGGACTTCATTGGGATGCAGTACGCGCAGGTACAGAACAACCGCGAATATACGGGCATCTACCTGTTCTATGTCACGCAGGAATACAGCAACACAGTGCCTGCGGGGCAGATCATGAAGCAGGAGCCTGCAGCAGAAACGGTGCTCAAGGCAGGCGAGACCATCCGTCTGGTGGTCAGCAAGGGTCCGGCGAGGGTCGAGATGCCGAATGTTTTTGGATTCACGCAGGAAAGCGCCATCAAGGAGCTGGAAGCACGCGGATTGATCGCCAGCTGCTTTATGACGGTCAACGATGGCTCCTACGCGTCGGGATGCGTTGTCTCGGCCAGCGAGGAACCGGGCGCCTGGGTCGAGGTCGGAACGGTGATCACGGTCTATATCGCGGCAGATCCCAGTGTGCAGATCACGGTCACACCGGAGGAAACGCTCACGCCGGACAGCGAGCCGGATCTCGGTGCAGACGAGATGCAGCCGGAGACTGAAACCGAATAAACCAAAAGCGGAAGCCTTTTTGAGAAGACTTCCGCTTTTTTGATGCAAAAAAGCCGCATCCCTGCGGATGCGGCTCAGTGTGCAAATGGGAGATCAGTAGGTGATGCCCTGTGCCATCATAGCGGTAGCGACCTTCAGGAAGCCTGCGCAGTTTGCACCGACCATCAGGTTGCCGTCAGCACCGGCTGCGACAGAAGCGTCGTAGCTGGCGTGGAAGATGCCCTCCATGATGCCCTTCAGCTTGGCATCGACCTCCTCAAAGCTCCAGCTCAGGCGCTCGGAGTTCTGGCTCATCTCCAGACCGGAGGTTGCAACGCCGCCGGCGTTGGTCGCCTTGGCAGGCCCGTACAGGATGCCGTTTGCCAGATAGACCTCGATGGCGTCCGGGGTGCTGGGCATGTTTGCGCCCTCGCAGACCACGGTGCAGCCATTCTTGACCAGAGCCTCTGCGGACTCCTTGTTGATCTCGTTCTGGGTCGCGCAGGGCAGGGCGATATCGCAGGGGACAGTCCAGACCTTGGAGCAGTCTGCAACATAGGTTGCACCCTCGTGGGTCTCGGCGTACTCCTTGATGCGGCCGCGGCGGACTTCCTTCAGCTCCTTGACATAGTCCAGATCAATGCCGTTGGGGTCGTAGACATAGCCGTTGGAGTCGCTCATGGTCACGACCTTGCCGCCCAGCTCGGTCGCCTTCTGGCAAGCGTAGATCGCTACGTTGCCGGAACCGGAGATGACCACCGTCTTGCCCGCAAAGCTGTCGTTGCGCATGCACTTGAGTGCCTCAGCGGTGAAATAGCACAGACCAAAGCCGGTTGCTTCCTTGCGTGCCAGAGAGCCGCCGAAGGTCAGACCCTTGCCGGTGAGCATGCCGCCCTGGAAGCTGTTGGTCAGGCGCTTGTACTGACCGAACATATAGCCGACCTCGCGGGCACCCACGCCGATGTCACCGGCGGGGCAGTCCACGAACTGACCGATGTGGCGGTACAGCTCGGTCATAAAGCTCTGGCAGAAGCGCATGACTTCCATATCGCTCTTGCCCTTGGGGTCAAAGTCAGAGCCGCCCTTACCGCCGCCCATGGGCAGGGTGGTCAGGCTGTTCTTGAAGATCTGCTCAAAGCCGAGGAACTTCAGGATGCTCTGGTTGACCGAAGGATGGAAGCGCAGGCCTCCCTTGTAGGGGCCGATGGCGCTGTTGAACTGCACACGGTAGCCGCGGTTGACCTGCACATTGCCCTTGTCGTCCACCCAGGGCACACGGAAGGTGATGATACGCTCCGGCTCGACCATACGCTCGATCAGGCCAGCCTTCTCGTACTCAGGGTGCTTTTCCACCAGAGGCTGGATGCTTTCCAGAACCTCGCGGACTGCCTGCAAAAACTCCGGCTCGTGAGCATTGCGCTGCTCCAGACCCTCGTAAACACGCTTCAGGTATTCATTCGTCAGCATAATAAAAACTCCCTTTCCCAATGTTCTCTATCATGGCGGACCTGAAAGCCGGAGGCGCTTTTGCACCGCGGCAAAAGGTGGGGTGCCGTTTTCAGGAGCGCAGGATCTGCCGATGTGCAGATCACTTCATCATTATAAAGCATTGTGCGTGGATTTACAATAGCAAAAAGCGGAAAACCTTTCAAAAAAACAGATGAAAAGTTGAAAGAGCTTCATAAAACGAAAAATAAAAGAAAAAATAGTCCTTGAACCTTGTTTTTTTAAGTTTTTGAAAAGCGAAAAAAGACGGTCTTTTCGAAAAACTGTTTTTGAAGCAAAAACAAAAAATCCCCGCTATGTGCCTAGACACAGCGGGGAGAGGGGACACTTTGCCCTTTTTACTTTTTCAGCAGCTTTTCGCAGGCATCGGCAGCGCCGTTCAGGTACTCGCCGCCGTAGGTCTCGATCATGCCGGCATCCGAAAGCTCTGCGAGCTTGGGGTCGATGGGGCACTTTGCCAGCACGGGCAGGCCGTGCTTTGCAGCGACCTCATCCACATGGCTGTCGCCAAAGATCTTGAGCTGCTTGCCGCAGTCGGGGCAGACGATGTAGCTCATGTTCTCCACGATGCCCAGCATCGGGACCTTCATCATCTCTGCCATGTTGACCGCCTTTGCCACGATCATGCTGACCAGTTCCTGCGGGCTTGCAACGACCACGATGCCGTCCACCGGCAGGCTCTGGAACACGGTCAGCGGCACATCGCCGGTGCCCGGAGGCATATCCACGAACAGGAAGTCAACGTCCTTCCAGACGACATCCGTCCAGAACTGCTTGACCGCGCCTGCAATGACGGGGCCGCGCCACACAACGGGGTCTTCCTCATTTTCCACCAGCAGGTTGATGCTCATCACATCGATGCCCATGCGGCTCTGGATGGGCCAGCAGCCCTGCTCGTCTGCCATGGCACGGCCATGGATGCCGAACAGCTTGGGGATAGACGGGCCGGTAATGTCTGCGTCCAGAATACCGCAGTGGTAGCCGCGGCGCGCCATAGCACATGCCAGCAGAGCGCTGGTCATGCTCTTGCCAACGCCGCCCTTGCCGGACACAACGCCGATGACCTTTTTCACACTGCTGTGCGGGTTGGGTGCATCGTGCTGAGGAGCGGCATCGCGGGAAGAACAGGCTGCACTGCAATTGGAACAGTCATGGGTGCATTCTTCACTCATACTCTCAATGCACACAGGGATGAACCTGTGCACTTCCTCCTTATAATACTCGAACAGAAATCTTTCTGACTAAATGATATCATACCACAAAACTGGGAGAGAAACAACCCATGCGGACAGTTGCCGGGGAAGTCTTTCGAAGGGAGAGCCAAGACGTGTAAATCAAAAGCCGCTTGCCTCTCCCTTTGGGCGAGATGGCATTGCGTGAGCAATGACGGAGAGGGCGAGGGTGCTAAAAGAAAAGTCTCTCTGCGCTGAAATTGGATGATCAAGGCGGTCGTCTGAGGCATATTTCCCACAGGGGCACCATACACTGAACCGAACGCCCGCGATCACCGGGCGGGGAGGTGCGAGATGCGGCAGAGCTATTTGAAGAATGCAGTGCTGCTGACCGGGTCGGATGTAGTGCTGCGTCTTGCAGGGATGGGGCTGCGGATCTGGCTTGCCAACGTGCTGGGCGGGGAAGGCATGGGCCTGTACCAGCTGGTGCTGGCGGTCTATTCGCTCTTTGTCACGCTGGCAACGGCAGGGATCTCGGTGGCAGCGACCCGCCTGATGACCGAAGAACTGAGCCGCGATACCGGCAAGGCGCGCGGGATGCTGCGCCGCTTGGCGGCGGCGGGGCTTGCACTGGGGTGCCTTGCCATGCTGCTGCAAATCGGGACGGCAGGTCTGGCGGCACGGTTCTGGCTGGGGGATGTGCGCGCTGGTGCGGCACTGCGGGTCTCGGCTCTTGGCATGCCGTGGATGGCGGTGTCGGCGGTACTGCGGGGCTTTTTTCTGGCGCGCCGCTGTGTGACCCCGAACGTGCTCAGCCAGCTTGCCGAACAGACCGTGCGCATTGCGGCGGTGGCGGTTGGGCTGGCCCGTACCCAAGGGTGGGATGTGGGGGCACGGTGTGCGGTGGTGCTTGGAGCCACTGCGTTGAGCGAAGCCGTATCGGCACTGCTGATGCTCCTCTTTTACAAAAAGGAAGCCAAACGCTGCTTTGCGGGGAAAAAGGCAGAACGCCCCCAAGCGCTTTTTGCCCGGCTGTGGGACATCCTGCTGCCGGTGGAGGGAGGAAGAGTTCTCTCCAGTGCACTGCACACGGCGGAAAATATGCTTGTGCCCGCCTGTCTTGCGGTGTTTCTGGCACAGCAGGGCGGGCGCACTGCCGCACTGGAACAGTACGGAACACTGAAAGGCATGGCGCTGCCGCTGCTCAACTTCCCGTTCGGGCTGCTCAGCAGTCTGGCCGTGCTGCTGATGCCGGAGATCACGCAGGCACACGTTCTGGGGCAGACCGGGCGGCTGCGGGCGCTGCTGGACAGGATGCTGCGGCTGACCGGCTTTTTTTCGGCACTGATCGGGGCGCTGTTCTGGGTCTGGGGCGCGGCAGCAGCCCGGCTGCTCTACGGCAGTGCCGAGGCGGGATTCTATCTGCGAACTCTCGCGCCCGCGATGCCGCTGATGTATCTGGAAAGCATGGTGGACGGTGCGATGAAAGGGGTCGGGGAACAGAAGGCATCCTTCCGGTACAGCGTGTGGGACTCCATCTTTCGGATCGCGGGGGTCGTTTTGCTGCTGCCGCGGTTCGGGATGAAAGGCTTTCT
>CAZUDU010000028.1:0-13783 GCA_964619455.1 uncultured Faecalibacterium sp. | reverse complement strand
TCACCAGCTCAAGCTGATCCACAACGCACTGGAAAAGAAGATCAAGAACGAGCTGCTCGCCATGCTGCGCAACGACCGCGAGAAGTACGAGGAGTTCTGGAAGGAGTTCGGCCGCCAGATCAAGTTCGGCGCTTACTCCGACTACGGCATGCACGCCGAGCTGCTGCGCGATCTGCTGCTGTTCTGGTCCGCCAAGGAGCAGAAGATGGTCACCCTCTCCGAGTATGTCGAGAAGATGCCCGCCGAGCAGAAGTACGTTTACTTTGCTGCCGGTGACTCCACCGACCGTCTGGCAAAGCTGCCCGCTGCCGAGCTGGTTCTGGACAAGGGCTACGACGTCCTGCTGCTGACCGAGGATGTGGATGAGTTCTGCCTGCAGATCATGCACAGCTACCCCCGCAAGGATGCCGAGGGCAAGGACGGCACGGTGGAATACAAGAACGTCAACAGCGGCGATCTGGGTCTGGAGACCGAGGACGAGAAGAAGGCCGCTGAGGATGCCACCGCCGAGAACAAGGCACTGTTCGATGCCATGAAGGACGCGCTGGACGGCAAGGTGAAGCAGGTCAAGGTCTCTACCCGCCTGAAGGATCACCCGGTCTGCCTGTCCGCAGAGGGTCCCATGTCCATCGAGATGGAAAAGGTGCTCTCCAAGCAGCCCGGCAGCGAGGGTGTCAAGAGCGACAAGGTGCTGGAGCTGAACATCAACCACCCCGTGTTCGCTGTGCTCAAGGCTGCACAGGAAGCTGGTGACACCGAAAAGCTGAACAAATACAGCTCTCTGCTCTATGCGCAGGCACAGCTCATCGAGGGTCTGCCCGTGGATGACCCCGCCGCATACGCTGAGGCCGTTTGCAGCCTGATGAACTGACCTTTCTCTGACAAACGGGCAGCATCCGCGCCCTTTGTGCATCATTTTTGAAATCCCCCTTAACAAAAAGACCGTGCTCCGCTATAATAGAGTGGAACACGGTCTTTTTATAGTAGGAGGATATTTGTTCCATGAACCCGAAAAAGCATTATCTTGCCAAGATCCCTATGATCGCGCTGTTCATCCTGTTTGCAATGTCCCCTCCGCTCGGCATCCTTTTGTTCATTCTGAGAAGCATCGATAAAAAGTCCGAAAAAGAGGAACGCGCTGCCGCACGCACCCAGCAGGCATACAGTTGGGACGTTCACGCCACCAATTCCCGCCCTGATGCGCAGAAGTCTGCCGCCGCGCAGGACGATGAGCCCATCTATGGGCACGACCGCCCCACACTGGAGCAGAAAAACGCCAAAAAACGCCACAAGACCATCACCACTCTGTGCACCGTCTTTGGTGCGCTCTTTCTTCTTTCGGGCGTCACCAGCATCGGGGATTCCATCTATGCTGTGACCCATTTCTGGGAGTGGAGCGAGCTCTTGAGCTGCATCGCGCAGATGATCGGCGGCGGCGGTGCACTGTGGCTGGGTCTGCAGATGAAGAACACCCGCAAGCTGGAGCGCCTGCTGGATAAGATCGTGGGCGAGCGGGACAATATCCCCTTGCAGGAGCTGTTTGCCGCTGCCGGCGTAGACGCCGCCAAGGGGCGCGCCGCCGTTGAAAGCGCCATTGAACATGGTTACTTCGGCGCAGATGCCTACATCGATTCCCGTACCGATACGCTGGTCATCCGCGGCATGGCGCCTCATCCGCCGGCGCCCAAACCCGCCGATCCGCCCCGTACCCCCGGTGACCCGCATGCTGAGCTTCTGCACAAGCTGCGCACCGTGAACAACGCCATCCCCGACCCGGTGATGAGCGCCAAGATCTCCCGGCTCGAACAGCTCAGTGCGCGCATTTTCGCCCTTGCCAAAGAGGACAAGACCAAGGCAGACCAGCTCCAGAAGTTCACCGACTACTACCTGCCCACCGCGCTGAGCCTGCTGAGCAAGTATGCCAGCCTTTCTGCGCAGGACGTGCAGGGGCAGAACATCACCGAAGCCAAGCAGAATATTGAACGGTCGATGGATCTGCTCATCACTGCCTTTGAAAATCAGCTCGACAAGCTGTTCCAGTCCGATGCACTGGACGTTTCCACCGACATCGCCGCCTTACAGGGGATGCTCAATCTGGACGGGCTGACCGGCAGCGATTTCTCGCTGTAAGCTCCAGCGCAGTCCTTCCATCAATCAGCCAAAAAGCTGATGCCCTGTAGAAAGAGCATCAGCTTTTTTGTTCCATATTTCTCCCCGTGAAACATGTTCTGCCCGGCCTTCGTGATGCCCAAAGCAGGAGCATTGCTTTTTCTCCTTCTCTGCGTTACGGGCCAAACAGGCAAAGAAATTGCGATAAATCCAAAGGATTTCAAATAGAAACACTCCTCCGGAAATGATATTATTTTATCAATGGAACGGCTGCACGAGCCGTTTGGAAAGAGATCCTGGAGGAGAACGAAATGAAGTTTGAGAAGAAAGCGCTCTGCCTTCTGACTGCGGTTGCCCTTGGCATCAGTCTGTTTGGCTGCGGCGCACCCAAAAGCGAACCCACCGAGACGCCGGCTCCGAGCACACCCGCTGCTCAGGTATACTCTGCAAGTGCGCAGGGTAACAACGGCGCTGTGAACGTTGAGGTCACCGTGGAAGACGGCGTTGTCACGGCCGTTGCCGTGACCGAGCATCAGGAGACCGCCGGCATCTGCGAAGCTGCCATCGAGAAGATCCCGGCAGCGATCGTGGCGGGCCAGACCCTGAACGTGGACGCCGTATCCGGTGCGACCAACACCAGCAACGCGATCCTGAACGCAGTCGCTGCTGCCCTGACCGAAGCCGGCATCGATGCAGATGCATGGCGTACCAAGGAGAGCGCCGCCGCAGAGAATCTTGCCAAGACCGAAGACGTCACGGTGAGCACTCTGGTCGTTGGTGCAGGCGGCGCAGGTATGCGCGTTGCCATTGACCTGACCAAGGCAGGCCACGATGTGATGCTGATCGAGAAACAGTCCATGGTGGGCGGCGCGACCAACCTCGCTGCGACCTATCTGGTCGTCATGGATACCGAGGAGCAGAAGGAAGCCGGTGTGGCCACCATGAGCATCGAGGACTATGTTGCCAAGCAGCTCAAGCTGAACCCCGACTTCAACGAAGCACGCCTGACCGAAATGCTGGAAAGCTCTCAGGAGATCCTCGACTGGTTCCAGGATCTCGGTGCTGACTTCACCCGCCCGATGTCCTATTACCAGATCGGCACCTCTGACGGCAGCTCTCTGGGCGTAGAGATGGTGCGCGTGATGAAGGCCGAGCTGGAAAAGGCCGGTGTCAACCTCCGCCTGAACACCAAGGCTGTCTCCCTCATTGAAGAGGATGGTAAGATCATGGGCGTCGTTGCCGAGGACGAGACCGGCAGCTACAATATTTTTGCCGACAATGTTGTTCTGGCGACCGGCGGCTACGGCGCAAGCGATGAGGCCGTTGCAAAGTACGCTCCCAAGTGGGCAGGTCTTCCCAGCACCACCGCAGCAGGCAGCACCGGTGACGGTCATGCCATGGCAGAGGAAGTCGGTGCAGAGTTCGAGCAGATCGACAACGTCCGTCTGAACCCTTCTGTCTACTCTGATGGCAATGTGAGTGTCTCTCTGAGCGCTGCACGCACTGCCGGTGCGATCATGGTCAACATGAACGGCGAACGTTTCTGTGATGAGTACATCACCGATTACACGACCCTTTCCGGTCACATGATGGAGCAGGAAGGCGAGTATTGCTACCTGATCATGGATCAGGTGAGCCTGGACGCTTCCAAGCGTTTGCAGGGCTTCTACGATGCCGGTTACATCGTGAAGGCCGACACCATCGAGGAACTGGCCGGGCTGATCGGCGTGCCCGCTGAAAACCTGAAAAAGACCGTAGAGACCTACGGCGGCTATGTCAAGAACCAGAAGGACGAAGCCTTTGGCCGTACCATGTACATGAACACTGCACTGGAGACTGCTCCTTATTACGCAGTCCATACTGAGCCGGGCATTCAGGTCTCTCTGGGCGGCGTCAAGGTCAACGAGGATCTGCTGGTCGTCAAGACGGACGGCACTGCGTTTGATAACCTGTATGCTATCGGTGAGCTGGCCGGTGACGGTCTGTTCGGCGGTGCACCGACCACCATCAATGTCTTCGAAGGCGGCAAGGTCGCCAATGCGATCCTGGAAAAGTCCAACTAACCAATCATCTTATACGCTGGAAGTCCTCCCGTCCCGGGGGGACTTTTGGTGCATCTTCAGGAGGAGACGATATGGATATCTCAGTGCCCTCACCGAAAAACGGGCGGGAACGGAATTGCCGCATCTACGCCATGAACGAATCCCTGTTCGGGCAGAGCCGCGCACAACTGGATGATCTGGAGCGGGAAATGGATCTTCAGCTCCAGATCGATTTTTCCAACTGTTATCTCGTCCTGACAGGACTTCCCCGCCGCTTTTACATGGAGCGCCTTGGGATGGGCCGCGCACAGCTCATGGAGCAACTGGACGCCTTGCAGGAGCTGATCCCTTCCCTGCTGGGCGACCCTGATATACGCTATGAGCTGGCTGTGCTGAATTACGACTACTCCAAACGTCTCGCCATCGCGGTCTCTCCCAAAGGCGAATTGGATCTCCGTGCGTTCGCTGAAAAGGTTGGCAGCTTTCTCGAAAGCTGCTATCAGCGTATCGCGCCCGACCGCACACCGGAGTCACGCAACATCACCGTCTACTCCGACCGGATCGAAAGCTACGCATCGTACCAGCGCGCATTTTTACAGCTCACCGAGCTGTACGACCGGGCGTTCTTCCTGCGCGAATGCGATGTATTCGATCTCCGTCAGGCACAGCAGAATCAGGTTCTGACCAGCACCGTAGAGACCGAACGGGAGCTGACCGTGATCGTGGATCAGTTGTTTCTGCGCTGCATCCCGGAGGTAGAATCACATCTGCGCACTCTGCTGCTGGAGCAGCTGAAGCACGCACAGGACAGGCGGCTGTGTGCAGAAGTGATGGTTCTGATGAAGCGGCGGATCGAAGACCTGTGCCTGATCCTGGGCGTACCGGACACGCAGGACATCGCATCCGCGCTGGACATGGAGCGCTTTTTGTGCATCGAGGAGCTGTATTCATCGGTCTGTGCGCTGGTGCACAAGCTCCTGTCCGAAAGCCGGATGCCGGCCCTGCTCCCGGACGGGCTTTCCATCCGGACGGCGAAGCTGATCCAGGAGCACTACTACGAAGAGCTTGATCTGACCATCATCGCCGACCGCCTCCATGTAAACCCCAGCTATCTGAGCCACCTGTTCAAGCGGACGATGGGCGTCGGGCTCACCCAGTACATCACACGCATCCGCATCGAACAGGCACAGCGTCTGCTGCGTGAGACTGGCCTGAAGCTTTCACAGATCGCAAAGGATGTCGGTCTGAGTGACCCGCGCTACTTCAATACGGTGTTCAAACGTCAGACCGGTATGACACCGGCCGTCTACCGCAGACAGATGACAGAACAGGATCTGTCCCAGTGAACCCCTGTGCCGCATGATTTGCATAACTTTCTATCCATACAGCCAGAAAGCCCCCCTTCTTGTCCAAGAAGGGGGGCTTTCCAACTATAAAGAACCGAAAAATGATTCCAGAAAATCAGGCTTCCACGAAGGTAAAGATATCTCCATTGCCCATGTGGTCAAGGATCATGATCTCCGTCGGATCGATCGAACCGATATAGTTCCGCTGACCATCATTCTCGATGTCCTTCAGTACGATCTGGACCTCGCCGGCATAATGACGGCAATTGTCATTGACGACCAGAACATCGCCACGGGTAAACACCTTCTTCTCACAGGAGCGAGGTGCATACTCCTTTCCCCGTGCCAAAAAGCGCGTTGAACGGCTGCGCAGCATATAATTCTGGCAATCCATGTCGCTGTGGACCGGGAACTCGAACACGGCTTCGCGTTCCGCATCAGTAACGCCCGGATCCATGTGCAGCTTAAAGGGGATGCGGGTCACATCTCCCAACGGCAGGAAGGCCAGCATGCTGTCGGGAACGCCAGCAGGTGCTTCCGCGTGGATGTACGCCTTGTCCATGACCTCTTTGATCGCCATCAGCTCTGCCTCCGACGCATACGCGTTGCCGATACGAGCCTCTGTCACATTTTTCAGCGCGATCACATGCTTTAGCTGCGCTTCAATGGGGAGATTCCGGTGCTCCTCAATGGTGGGCAGACCATCGGAGACCGGCCACGGACCATGCGTCCCCTCCTCGCGGCTGGAGATGAAGATGGCCACCGGCATATCCTGCCCAGCCCAGTAATCATTGATGGCGTTGATGGTCTCCAGCGAGGGCGCGGTATAGCGCTGCGGGTAGAAATTATGGCACAGGGTCATCCGCTTCGGGTCTGCACCATTCGCAATCGCAAGCTCCACTGCGGGGCGGAAGGCCGTGGACATCTCGACCTTGATCCCCTCCTTGTTGTTGATGAGGATCGCATCCCGCTCATCCTGGAAAGAGAAGTCCATCCGGAGGACATCGATCCCCATCTCATGGAAAACCGCCAGATCCTCCACTGTCGCGCCTACACGATCAAAAAACTCACTGTTGCAATCGCCAGAGATCACAAGCCCATGCTTATGGGCAATGGCAGAGAAGTTCTTGAAATAGCCAATGACCTCCTCCGGTGTTCCGGGGACCGAGAAAAGAGAAGTAAACACTACCTCAAAACCGCACTTGGCTGCTACTTCCAGATAGCGGTCGATCTCCTCGAGTTTTTCCTGCTCGGGATACAGACTGACGCCCAATCGAATCATACGTTTAACACCTCATTCAAATTCAATTCTTCAGGATCACGCCCTGCACAGGATCAGGCAGCCACGCCGGTCTCGATCTCTTCCTTGGTGAAGCAGAAGAAGTATGTCAGCGCTGCCGTAACAAACATCGAGATCATGCAGGCAATGATGCCATTGACAAAGTTCACCGTCGTACCGCCGGAGAACGCCAGCAGATTCATAAAGTTATATGCGATCACATGGTTCAGACCCATATAGATGCCGCCTGCAAACGCACCCACGCTCATTGCCAGGAACGGCTTGCGGTACTTCATACCGATACCAAAAATGATCGGCTCGGTAACAAAGGCGCAGATACCGGTCACAAAGAAGCCACACGCCATCGACTTTTCTTCCTTGTTCTTCATGCGGAGGAAGGTGCCCAGCGCCATACCGATCACCGCACAGGTCGCACACATTGCGGCGGGGAACACCAGCGGGTCGGTGCCGCCGTTCATCATAGTCGTGATCACAGGCATGATCACCACGCTGTGTGCACCTGCCAGAACCAGATACTCATAGAATGCTGCGATCACCGCAACACCAAAGACACCGGTGTGTTCGCTGACCACGAGCAGTGCAGTTGCAATGAACTCACCCAAGATGTAGCCCGCGGGAGCCGTCACGAGCAGCGCCACCACAGTAGAGCAGAGGATCGTGCAGGTCGGAACAAAGGTCGTTGCCAAAACGTCCGGAATGAGCTTTTTGAACAGCTTTTCAATGTAATACGCCGCAGCCACCGACAGCACGATCGGAATAAAGGACTGTGCATAGCTCTTCATATAGACCTGCAACCCGAGGATCGTAAACTCGGTTCCCTCCGATACCATCGTCAGGAAGTCGGGTGCCATCAGAACGCCGCCCAGATACATACCCAGCGAAGGGTTCATGCCCAATCTGTCCGCCGCAAAATAACCAATGTAGATGGGCATAAAGTACAGTGCTGCATCAAAAATAAAGTCCAGTAAAAGCGTGGTGTCATAAAGACCGGGGAAAGTTCCCAGCATACTTTCCAGAATGATCTGCACCGTCTTGAGCAGAGCGCCGCCCATCATGATCGGGATCATTCCCGTCATGGTTCCGGACAGATAGCCCAGAACATTGCTGCCGAATTTCTTCAGGGTCAGTTTTTCTTTCGGCTTATCCAAATTCTCATCGACCGCCTCCTGCATCGCAAGCTCTGCCAACTGGCAGAAGGGGGCATATACTCTCGGCACATCCTGCCCAATGATCGCCTGGAACTGGTCGCCCATCCACTGCGCCCCCAGAACCCCGGGGATCTTCTTGATCTCATCGATCTGCACCCGAGCACGATCCTTCACGTTGAGGCGAAGCCGGGTCACGCAATGGGTCGCAAAGGAAACGTTTGCCTTGCCACCTACCAGCTCAAGGATCTTCTCGGCGATCGCTTTGTAGTCTTTCTTTGCCATATTTTTCTCCCTTCAAAAGCGTTTTAATTTATCTCCCCCGGAGCGCGCGTTCCCCGGAAAAAACACAAAGAAAAAACCTCCCCACAAGGGCGCGCGATCCCGCGCGGTCTTGTTTGGGAGGTCATGCCCGTGTCAAGCACGGTGACAGTCCTCTTTGGCACAAAGCCGACTGATGTGTATCATTAAATAAAGCTGCTCTTCTGTGGAGCACTGGATCTTTAAGGACTGCTCCAGATAGATCTGAACCTGCGTCATCGTCTCAAAGATCGCCGGGTAATCCGACTTCATGTGTTCATACAGGTCATCTTCCCCGTTGCCGTTATAGAGTGCGTCCTCCCCTGCCCGCTTCATAAAATAGCGCAGGTGCATGGAAAAGCGGTAGCAGTCATAGGAGGCACGATCGACCGAGAGCTTTTGATGATCTTCAATGATCAAAAGCACCTGCTCCAGAAGTGTCTCGAACTCTGTGGTCGCCGTCTCAGCAGTATATTGCTGATAGTTGTTGATGAAGTGGAGCGCGATCCCCATGATCTCCTCTTTCGGAAGGTAGACCCGCAGCTCTTCCCGAAGCCGTCGCAAAGCAAACGCCCCGATCTCATACTCCGTCTTATAAAGATGTTCGATCTCGTAGGCGAACGGCATCTTGACCTGAATGTTCTTTCTCTGCCGATCCATCGCAAACTGGATATGATCCGTCAGCGAAAACACAAAATTGTTCGGGATCGGCTTGCCCGAGATCTTTTGCGCATAGGCAATGACCTCCTTCGACACCCGGAACACCTCATCGTTCATTTCCGCGATCATGCTGACGATCTGTGGATCCACATGGTAGTAGGTCGCATCCAGACGCTCCAGCTCCACCTCGCAGGGAAATGTTCCAAAACCGATTCCCTTTCCGTAGGCGATCAATTCCACACCGCCGCTGTCCACACATAGGGCGAAGTTATTATTGAGTTTTTTAATAGCTCTCAAGCCTCTCGCCCCCTCTCTTTTGGGCATAAAAAAACCCCAAGAGCATAACAGCACAACAAACACTTGTACCAAGGTTATGCCTCCCGAGGAGTGACAGTCCTTATGAACAGTTCTATGATAACAGTGTTTCCCGTCTTTGTCCAGATGGCAATTTTCACAATTTTTTCGTCAGTTTTTGCACGGGTTCGCGTGTCGAGACGGAGCCAGAAAAAAAACGGAGCGTCTTGTTGTTCAAACCGCGGTCTCAATGGAAAGAGCTCAGTCTCCGAACGCGTATACTGTGTTTTCAGATACATTCAAGAAGACGACCAACCCACAAAAACACCCCGATTTAAATCGCGTTCAGTGTTTCAACTACAACAAAAAAAACGCCTCAAGAACATCTTGAGACGTTTTTGTTTGGTCCAGCAGAAGCGTTCAGACTGCTCTCCGCCGATCAAATGCGAAACACGCGCTCTGCGTTTTTGTAGGCGATCTTTTCTTTGTCCTCTTGCGAGAGCGGGGCGTTTTCCAGAAACGCACGAGCACCTTCGTTTGGAATAAAGGGATAGTCCACCGAGAACATCACCCGGTCTGCTCCAAGCATCTCCACGATATACTTCAGTTGTGCATTGGAGAACATTCCACTGGGCGTCACGTAGATATTATGCTGGAAATATTCCGCGATCTCCCGGTCAAGACCCGTAACTTCTTTCGGAAGCGCTTCCTGTAACCGCTCCAGATACCAGGGAACCATTTCGCCCCAATGCCCGGAAACGATGGTCAGACCCGGATGGCGGTCGAATACCCCGCCCAGGATCATGCGGATCACCTGCACGCCGCCGTCCGCATGCCAGCCCCATGCTGCGCAGGCAAACCGGGTGCTGACCATATCCGAAAAGCCATCGTAGCAGACCTGACTGACCTCTTTGGGCGGGAACCCGGGGTGCAGATACAGCGGGACATCCAGCATTTCGGCGCGTGCCAACAGCGGTTCAAAGCTCGGGTCGTCCAAGAACTTCCCCGCTGTACGCCCGAAGAGATTTGCTCCGCGGAACCCATACTCCTTCACGGTGCGTTCCAGCTCATCGGCAGCCGCTATCGGGTCCACCGTAGGCAGCGATGCAAATCCATAGAATCTGCCCGGGTGCTGCGCGATCGCTGCTGCCAGTTTATCATTGGCTGCCCGGCAGATCTCCACTGCATCCGGGGAGGTGATCAACTGGGTCGAATTTGAGGACAGGATCTGAACATCGATGCCATTAGCGTCCATATCCGCAATGCGTCCGTCTGCAATGTCCTGCATCGAGCCAGGTTTTGGCACATGCGGCAGCGGCCACGCGTTCGCATAGGATGTGTGGAAGTGCGGGCAAAGAAGCTCCTGTTCTGCCTGACCGCCTTTGGTGATCTCAACAAAACCAAAATGCTCTTCAACTGCAATGATTTTCATCTGTCTGGTCTCCTTATGGAAATGAGATAAAATCAACAATTTCTCCGGAGTATCGCTACCCCGGAGAAATCGTCATGAGAGAGTATGCAGGGTATCAGCGATCCTTAAAGGTGATGCCCATCTTTTCCGGATTGAAAATGCGGGGATCCATCAGCTTCAGCTCCGGCGAGATCAGCGGGCGGAACTCCATGTTGGCAAGGATGTCCTTCTCGATGTCCACACCGGGTGCCACTTCGATCAGCATCATACCGTCCTTGGTCAACTGGAAGACCGCACGTTCGGTAATGTAGAGCACTTCCTGCCCGGACTCCACGGCATATCGACCAGAGAAGGTGATCTGCTCCACTTTTTTGCGGAACTTCTTCTGTTTGCCTTCCCGAACGACCGTCATCTTTCCATCGCCAAATTCGCATTCCAGCCCGCCTGCTGTAAAGGTAGCCATGAAGTAAATGCGCTTGGTATTCTGAGAGATGTTCACAAATCCGCCGGGGCCTACGATCTTACCACCGAACTTGGAGACATTGACGTTGCCTTCTTCGTCCACCTCCGCAAAGCTGAGGTAGGAGCAATCCAGCACGCCACCATCGTAGATGTCAAAGGTCGATGCCAGCTTATAGGTAGCCTCTGCATTGACGCCCGTGCCCATCCGGGGACCGCTCAGCGGGATACCGCCAAAGATACCAGTCTCGATCGTCAGGGTGAAATCGCTCATTCCTTCCTCGTTGGCAACCAGCGATACGCCGTCCGAGATGCCCAGACCCAGATTGACCAGCGAGCCTCTCGTCAGCTCCATTGCACCACGGCGGGCAACCACTTTGCGGATACCCATCTCCAGCGGTGCCACCGCATCGGTGGGAACCTTGATCAGATTCAGAAGCTCCGGACGGTACTGATAATCCGCATAGGTGAAGGGGTGTTCTTCCGGAGTACCGACCACGATGTAGTCCACAAGCCGGTTGTAAATATCAACGTTTTTGGGATTGATCGAACCCTTGGTGACCACCTTGGACACCTGCGCAATGACGATACCGCCATTGTTGTGAACCGCCTGAGCCATTTCCACCTGCTCTGCGGGAAGGACCTCGTTTTGCATCGTAACATTGCCGTCTTCATCGGCATAGCTGCCACGAATGATACACGCATCCATAGGCAGTGTGCGGTAATATAGGTATTCCTTGCCATCCACTTCGATGACCGAAACCAAATCTTCGCCGCTCTCGACTGCTTTCTGGTTCATCTTGCCGCCCTCATTGCGAGGGTCCGCAAAGGTGTACTTGCCAACGTGGGTGATGATGCCCGGCTTGTGCCCGGCCTGTGCCCGGAACAGATGCCCAAAAATGCCCATCGGGAAGATAAAGATCCCGATCTTGTTTTCGTTTGCGAGACGCTCGATAGACGGCGCATTGCCCACACGGGAGGTGTAGATCTTATCGATCAGCCCCTCTTTGCCAATGCAGGACATGCCATAGCCATTCTCTTTTCGGTCTCCGCTGATCGTCGGTGCAACGACCGCCAGATTTCTGGGGGTATTGTTTTCTTCAAAGCTTTTGCCAATCGCCCGTAAGACGGCGTCTGCCGCACCAGAGGTTGCAAAACCTCCGATGCCGACCCTCATATTGTCTTTGATATGGCTGGCAGCCTCCGCTGCCGTAACAAATTTCGCCATGAGCGTCCTCCTGAAAATTAGGCTTCTGCCTTTTCCTTTTTCTTCACAATGCTGTGCGTCTTCATCCAGGGCTGCAACAGCTTGTCATTGAGAATGTAAAGGAGAATTGCCAGAATCGTGCTGCAAATGACCAGTGCGACAAACACGCCGAACAGGCTTTCGATCATGTTGCCCAGGATCATCATCAGCGGATAGTGAACGATGTAGAAATAGAGTGCCAGCTTGCCGGGGAACTCCCAGATCTTCCGGTTCATGAAGTGGGTGAAACCATCCTTGTTCAGCAGAAGCAGGAAGGTGAAGGGGACGCTCAGCAGGTAGATCGAGGAGAAGGAGATGTCCAGACCCAGGCTGCAAGTGTAGGGAGTCCAGGTGCGGTACACAAAGAAGATGCCCATGATCGTCTGGCAGATGGTAATGAAGATGTAGAAGCCCTTGGTGAACTCCACATCCTTCAGCTTATTGATGCCCTTCCACATCATAGCACCCACGCTCATCAGGCAGATCATCTTCAGCAGACCGCAGTTGAACATGAAAGAGCCGATGTTGTCATAGTACAGCCACATCGGATCCGTGCCGACCAGATGATGGGTCGCAAACAGAACCGCAGTGGCAATCGGAGTGATAAGACCAAGGTAAACTTCTTCCCAGCTTGCGATCATGTAGTACACGATGTAGCCGGCGATAAAAATCGCAGAAATGAACCACAGCGGAGCGTTCAGCATCAGCGAACCAGCGCTGCCCGTTCTGCCCAGCTCGACCGCACCAACGTAGGAATTGCCAATGCCGATACCGGTGATCTGGATACCAACCAGCTCCGGAAGAGCGTTGATCAGGAACAGAGGGATCTCAACAAGCTTGGTGCCATAGCGGATGCACTGGACGAGGAAGCCCAGCAGGGTGCCAATGATATACACCGGCCACAGAGCCTTGACGCGGCTCCACATATACTTGCCCGCCTGGACCGAGGGTGCCTCCATCGGAACACCGGCGAGCATTGCTTTTTTCTTTTTGGACTGGTAGCCCTGCATCAGGAAATAACCCGAGAAGGCCATAAAGGGCAGCATGCAGTCCAGATTCCAGTTCTGAGCGGGAGCCTGCCCGCGGGTCGTGGGCAGAACCTGCCACACATGGATCGCCGCGAAGCTCAGGCAGAACATCATGCGGTAAAATTCGACCGCATAGTTCTTACTTTTTGCAACAGGTCGATTGGATGCCATAAAAGTTCCTCTCTTTCAATGTTTCTGAATAAGAAACAAATGTGCACCTTTGTTTCCGTCCATGAATTTACAATACGACAAAAACATCATATCGTCAAGATACTTTTTCTATTTTCAGCCAAGAGCACAAATCGAACTGTTTTTTATAAACAAAATGACAGTCAAAAGTTTCTCAATTAGAAATAATTGCATTAAAAAAGCAATTCTGTTATACTATTTCCAATACAGAAAAGAAAAGAGGTGCCGGAGATGGCTCAAAAAGAGAACGACGA
>CAZUDU010000027.1:7593-14715 GCA_964619455.1 uncultured Faecalibacterium sp. | reverse complement strand
CAGGGAGAACCCCTTTTTTGATGCAGTTCAGAGATACCCGAACTCCTGATAGACCCGCACAAAGACCTCACGCAGGGTGGCGATCTCCGGGCGGGGGTCGTCCCGCAGGGTCAGCAGGCAGGTGTCCGGCAGCGGCTGGGGAAGGTGCAAGGGGAGATACAGCGCTTCCGGGAAGCTGGGGTACTGCATGGAATACAAAAACATCGCCTGCCCGGTGAGCATCTCCGGGTAGACCGATTCATAGCCCTCCTGCTGGACCCATTGCGGCGGCACAAGGGTGACCGAGTGATGACGATGGATCAGCTCCAGCATGGGGGAATAGAGCGGCTCGTAGTAGATCTTCTGCCCGGCAAGGTCGTACAAGGTTAGCTCGCGTTGGTCGGCAAGCGGGTGCTTGGGCGAAAGCACAAGGTAAAGCTGGTTGCGTGCCACCGGGCAGCTCAGAACCTCCGGCGGGGGCAGAGAAAAAGCCGGGCAGAGCACGGCATCCGCTTCGGTACACAGCAGATGGTGCAGGTTGAGCGAGGGAAGCCGGGTGTCCACCTGCCACTCCTGCTCGGGCAGGGCCTCGTGGAGCGCTTCCATCAGAACGGGGTAAATGGGGTCGCGCTGGAGCAGGATCTGCGGCAGGCGCAGAGTGAGCTGTTTTGTGCTGGTGAAGCCCTTCAGGGCGGTGTAGGTGTTCAGCAGGGTGCGGTACAGCTCGTGTGCGTTGGGCAGCAATGCACACCCTGCATCGGTCAGGGTGACTTTGGTCGTGCTGCGGTTGAACAGGGCAACGCCCAGCTCTTTTTCCAGACTGCGGATCTGGTAGCTCAGGGCGGGCTGGGTGCAGTAAAGCTCCCGTGCGGCGGCGGAAAAGTTCAACGTCCGGCTCACGGTCAAAAAAGCAAGAAGCTGCGGCTCGTTCATAAAAAGGCTCCCTTGGTTTGATAAAACCAGTATACCACATCGGCGGACACTAATAAAGGTTCTTTATCAGTCTTGAAAAAATCTTTTAATTCCTTTTTGGTTCGTTATAAATTATACTAAGTTCAGAAAGGGGCGCTTTGCCCCGCACATGAGAAGAAAAGAAGAAAAAGGAGTACCAAGATGGAAAAGATCTCTCGTAAGGGCTTTCTGAAGGTCGCTGCCGCTGCCGCAATGAGCGGCGTGACGGCGGGCGCGCTGTCTGCCTGCAATTCTGCAAGCTCCTCTGCTGCCTCCTCCGTGGCGGCTTCCACCGGCGGCGCAGCTGTCTACACCCCCGGCACCTACACCGCAACTGCGACCGGCATGGGCGATGTGACCGTGACCATGACCTTCACCGAGGATGCGATCACCGCTGTGACCGTGGATACCTCCAAGGAGACCATCGATCTGGCAACCAACTCTGCGGAGGAGTTCCAGAACGCGCTGATGGCAGCACAGAATGCTGAGATCGACGGCGTTTCCGGCGCGACCGTCACCAGCAACGCGGTCAAGAAGGCTGCTGCAAGCTGCATCGAGCAGGCAATGGGCGTCAAGACCGAAGAGCCTGTGCAGGCTCCCGCAGAGGAAGACGGCGATGACTGGCTGGGCGCAGAGCCTGATGTGACTGCCAGCGAGACGCAGGACTTTGATGTTGTCGTTATCGGCGCAGGTCTGTCCGGCGTGTGCGCAGCCCGCGCTGCTGCCGAAGAGGGCGCAAAGGTCGCCATCGTCGAAAAGAGCGCATCCTTTAACTGCCGCAGCGGCGAGTATGCACTGCTCAACGGCAGCCTGAACAAGCGCTGGGGTCGCGAGAACATCGTCAGCGAGGATGTTGTTGTGGATCGCCTGATGCGCGAGTGCACTTACCGCAACAAGCGTGCCATCCTCAAGAAGTGGGCGACCCACGCACATGAGGCAATGGATTGGTTCATCGAGGCATACCCTGAGCTGACCATCTGCGATACCACCCGTGAGCCGGTGACGCAGGAGCAGTTCGACAAGGGTATTCTGGTGCCGCTGGCATGGCCCCAGCCCGAGCACTACGACTACCGCAACGAGGACTTCCCCACCTTCCCCTCCAGCATGGAGTTCCGTTCTTCCCGCCCCGATCAGCAGGGCTTCATCGTGGAAGCAAACCTGAACAAGGCTCTGGATGCCGGCGCAAAGACCTTCTACGGCTGCTTTGGCACCAAGCTGATCAAGAACGAGGATGGCCGTGTGACCGGTGTGATCATCCGCGATGCCAACAACGGCAACAAGTACATCCAGCTCAACGCTTCCAAGGGTGTCATCCTCGCTACCGGCGACAACTCCGGCGACGAGAAGATCATGAAGCACTTCGCTCCCGAGATCGTGGAGAAGAACATCATGAACATGGGCGCAATGGGCATGCTGGGCGTGGACGTTGAGGGCAAGACGGTCGAGACCGGTGACGGCCTGCGCATGGGCGCATGGATCGGCGCAAAGGTGCAGGACTTCCACGCACCGATGACCCACCACATGGGCAGCGGCATGGGTGTGACCCCCTTCCTGCAGATCAACAAGCGCGGCGAGCGTTTCATGAATGAGTGCATCCCCGGCCAGCAGCTGGAGAACCAGATCGAGCTCCAGCCCGAGTGCGTTTCCTTCCAGCTGTACGACGCAAAGTGGGGCGAGCAGATCCCTTATATGCCCGCAAACCACGGCGGTCTGTGCTATGTGATCCCGGAGGACGAGGACGAGACGAACCCCAACTTCACCGACCGCCAGTACACCAAGCTGAGCGCCAAGGCGGAGGCTTATCAGTTCAAGGCAGATACGCTGGAAGAGCTGCTGGAACAGTGCGGCTTTGAGGGCGAAGCTCTGGAGAATGCTCTGGCATCCGTCCAGCGCTACAACGAGCTGGCAAAGGCAGGCTCGGACGATGATTTCGGCAAGCCCGCAGGACGTATGTTCGCACTGGAGAATCCCCCGTACTACGCCTGCCAGTGGGGCACTACCGCAATGCTGGTCTGCGTGGGCGGTCTGGAGAGCGACGAGAACTGCCACACCTTCACCGAAGAGAACACCGCAAGCCCCAAGCGCGAGATCATCAAGGGTCTGTACGTCACCGGCAATGTGCAGGGCAACCGCTACGCAGTGGAATACCCCATCTGCATGCGCGGCATCAGCCACAGCCTGTGCGTCTACTATGGCTATGTTGCAGGCAAGAACTGTGTTGCAGGCATCTGATCGCCGTCTGAATTAAAGTAAGCGTTTCCCACAGCCCGGAGCAGTCTATTCTTCCTGCTCCGGGCTTTTTGCGCGTTGTGTGACCCGGTTACGGAAAAACAGCGGAAGTTAGGGTATACTAAGACCATCAAGAAACAAACTACCCAAAATACAGGAGGGAAAACGATATGGCAGTCATTACGATCACGAAAGAAAACTTTGAGGCAGAGGTCCTGCACAGCGAAAAGCCGGTCCTGCTGGACTTCTGGGCAAGCTGGTGCGGTCCGTGCCGGATGCTCTCGCCCGTTGTGGACGAGGTCGCAGAGGAGCGCACCGATGTCAAGGTCGGCAAGGTGAACGTGGATGAGCAGCCTGAGCTGGCAAGCCAGTTCGGTGTGATGAGCATCCCGGCGTTGATGGTGTTTGAGAACGGCAAACTGACCCAGCAGGCGGTCGGCGCACGCCCCAAGAGCGGCGTGCTGGCATTGCTGGGCTGACGGTATAACGAACAAAGAGCGGCTGTGCACAGATGCGCAGCCGCTCTTTTGCATTGTACTGCTTTGAGCTGTACGATTCCACAGAAAAAAGCGGACAGAAAAATAAAAACTCTGTCACTTTTATGCTTTACAACTTTACCAAGATAAAGTAAAATAGAAAAAAGAAACGGAGGGATCTGGCATGGAGTTTACGCTGGCGGGCTTGCAGCCGAAAGAACGGGCATCCTTCGCGCTGCGTGCGCTGTACGAGGCGGCGGGCTGCCGCAAGTATCACATGGGGCGGTTTGAGGAGTACAGCCTGTATCAGGCGAACCGCAGCTTTTTGTCCTCGGAGCAGGTCATCACCTTTACCGATCTGGACGGGCGGCTGCTGGCGCTCAAGCCGGACGTGACCCTGTCCATTGCAAAAACGGCGCAGCCCTCCCCTGGCGAGACCCTGCGGTATTACTACCATGAGAATGTCTATCGTCCCTCTGCCGAGAGCCACACCTTTAAGGAGATCGGGCAGATGGGTCTGGAGCTGCTGGGCGCGGTGGGCGAAGCGCAGAACCGGCAGGCGGTAGAGCTGGCGGCGCAGAGCCTTGGGCAGCTGGGCACCGGGTGGGTGCTGGAGCTGAGCCACATGGGGTATCTGTTCGGCTTGTTCGATGCACTGGGCGTGCCGGATGCCGCGCGGGAGCAGCTGCTGGAAAAGCTGCGGGAGAAAAACCGCCACGAGCTGTATGCTGCTGCCACCCGCGCCGGGCTGGAGGAAGCCGCCGCCGAAACGCTGTGCGGGGTGCTGACCCTTGCGGGCGGCTACCCGGAGACCCTTGCCCGCGCCGAAGCGCTGTGCAAAAACGAGCGGATGCGTGCCGCCGTGCAGGAGCTCGGAGCGTTGGCGGATACCCTGAACGAGGCAGGCGGTACGGTGCGGCTGGATCTGACCCTTGCGGGAGAGATGGAGTATTACAACGGGCTGGTCTTTCAGGGCTACCTCAAGGATCTGCCCCGCCCGCTGCTCAAGGGCGGGCGCTACGATCTGCTGATGCAGAAGTTCACCCCCGGCGCAGGTGCCATCGGGTTTGCGGTGTATCTGGACGAGCTGGACCGCCTGAGTGCACCGCTGCCCCCGGTGCAAAAGCAGCAGCAGGAAAAGGTCATGCTCAACGTGGCACTGCCCAAAGGACGCCTGGGCGACAAGGTCTATGACCTGTTGGCGGGCATCGGCTACGGCTGCCCGGAGGACTACAACGCCACCCGCAGGCTGGTGGTGGAAAACCCGGCAGCGGGCATCCGCTACTTCCTCGTTAAGCCCAGCGATGTGGCGATCTATGTCGAGCACGGCGCGGCGGATGTGGGCATCGTGGGCAAGGATATCCTCACCGAGGCTTCGGCAGATGTGTATGAGCTGCTGGACACCGGGCTGGGCAGATGCCGGATGTGCGTTGCCGCGCCGGAGGGCTATCAGGACGATCCCAGCCGCCCGGTGCGGGTGGCGACCAAGTTCGTCAACATTGCAAAAAGCTATTACGCCTCGAAAGGGCGGGAGATCGATATCATCAAGCTGAACGGCTCCATCGAGCTGGCACCCATTCTGGGCTTGTCGGATGTGATCGTGGACATCGTGGAGACCGGCACCACCCTGCGGGAGAACGGCTTGCAGGTCGTGACCGAGTTCATGCCCATCTCGGCGCGGTTCATCGCCAACAAAGCGAGCTACCAGTTCAAACACCGCGAGATGGACGCCATGCTGGAAAAGCTGCGCGGTGCGCTGGCAGCAAAGGAGGAAGCAAAATGATCAAGCTGTATCGTTTGGAAGACCTGAAGCCGGAAGAGATCCTGAACCGGGACATCCGCGCAGAAAAGAATGTGGAAGATGTGGTGGACAGCATTATTGCAGATGTGCGTGCACGCGGCGATGATGCATTGAAGGATTATGCGCTGAAATTTGACGGTGCAGCGCTGGACGAGCTGCAGGTCTCGCAGGAAGAGATCGACGAAGCGTTCGCCAACATGGATCCGTATTTTCTGGAAACGCTGCGGCAGGCTGCGGCAAACATCGAAAACTTCCACCGCCAGCAGGTGCACAAGAATTTTGTGCTGAACGACCAGCCCGGCGTGGTGCTGGGGCAGAAGTATACCCCTATTGAAAAGGCGGGCGTGTATGTTCCCGGCGGCACCGCAGCGTATCCGTCCACCGTGCTGATGGACGTGATCCCCGCAAAGGTGGCGGGCGTGTCCGAGATCGTCATGACCACCCCGGCGGGCAAGGACGGCAAGGTAAATCCGGTCATCCTTGCGGCGGCAGCAACGGCAGGTGTGACCAAGATCTTCAAGACCGGCGGCGCACAGGCAGTGGCGGCGCTGGCTTACGGCACCCAGAGCGTACCTGCGGTGGATAAGATCGTGGGTCCCGGCAACATCTATGTTGCCACTGCCAAGCGCAAGGTGTTTGGCAAGGTGGGCATCGACATGATCGCAGGCCCCAGCGAGATCCTGGTGCTGGCAGACGGCGGCTGTGACCCGGCGTGGGTGGCAGCAGATCTGCTCAGTCAGGCAGAGCACGACAAGCTCGCCAGCCCGGTGCTGGTGACCGACAGCGAAACGCTGGCAAAGGCGGTCCAGCAGGAGCTGGAGGTGCAGATCCCGCAGCTGCCCCGTGCTGCCATCGCCCGCGCCAGCGTGGATGACAACGGCAAGATCATTGTTTGTGCCGACCTGCACAAGGCGATCGAGGTGTGCAACATCATTGCGCCGGAGCATCTGGAGGTCTGCGTTGAGGATCCGTTCGGGGTGCTGAACGAGATCAAGAACGCCGGCAGCATCTTCCTTGGGCGCAACGTGCCGGAAGCGTTGGGAGACTATTTTGCAGGACCCAACCACACCCTGCCTACCAGCGGCACGGCGCGTTTTTCCAGCCCGCTGGGCGTGGATGACTTTGTGAAGAAGTCCAGCTTCATCTACTATACCCGCGAGGCACTGGGCGAGGTGGCACCCCGCATCGCGGATTTTGCGGAGCGCGAAGGGCTGCACGCCCACGCCCGCAGCGTGACCATCCGGTATGAGAAATAAAGATAGGGGAGTCGACCTCGTCGGACTTGCCTCTCCCTTTGGGAGAGGCGGCATTGCGAAGCAATGACGGAGAGGGTGAGCCGGCGAATCTCTTTGAGCATCCTCGCCCTCTCAGTCACCTGACGGTGACAGCTCTCCCGAAGGGAGAGCCAAGGAGCGTAAGCTGGAGACTCCAAAGAAAAGGGGAATCATCATGAGTCGTTTTTTATCTCCGACCCTTGCGGCGCTGACCCCATACACCCCCGGTGAGCAGCCGCAGGATCAGCAATACATCAAGCTGAACACCAACGAAAGCCCCTATCTGCCTTCGCCCTATGTGGTGGCGGCGGTGAACGAGACCGAGGTGGAAAAGCTGCGGCTTTATTCCGACCCTGTCTGTGCGGAGCTTCTGCGCACGGCAGCGGCGCATTTTGGGCTGAAACCCTCCCAG
>CAZUDU010000027.1:0-7493 GCA_964619455.1 uncultured Faecalibacterium sp. | reverse complement strand
CTGTGCGGAGCTTCTGCGCACGGCAGCGGCGCATTTTGGGCTGAAACCCTCCCAGATCATGCCCGGCAACGGCAGTGACGAGAACCTGTTCTTCGCACTGCGGGCGTTCTGTGATGAGCAGCACCCCCTTGCCTATGCAGACATCACCTATGGCTGCTACGGCGTGTGGTGCGACTTGCTGCACATCCCCAGCCACATCCTGCCGCTGAAAGAGGACTTCGCCCTCGACCCGGCGGACTACTACGGGCTGAACGAGACCATCGTGATCGCAAACCCCAACGCACCCACCGGCATCGCACTGCCGCGTGCGGCGATCGAAGAGATTTTGCGCACGAACCCGGAGAGCGTGGTCATCGTGGACGAAGCCTATGTGGATTTTGGCGGCGAGAGCTGTGTGCCGCTCATTGACCGGTACGACAACCTGCTCGTGGTGCAGACCTTCTCCAAGTCCCGCCAGCTGGCAGGTGCGCGGCTGGGGCTTGCCATGGGCAGCGAAGCACTTATTGCGGATCTGAACCGGGTCAAGTTCAGCCTGAACCCCTACAACATCAACCGCCTGACCCTGAAAGCGGGGCAGGCGGCGCTGGAGGATACCGCATACTTTGACAAGACCCGCCGTGCGATCATGGAGACCCGCGCATGGACAAAGACGGAGCTGGAACAGCGCGGCTTCACCTGTCTGGACAGCCGGTCGAACTTCCTGTTTGCAAGCACGGATCGGAAAAATGGCGGCGAACTATACGAAAAGTTGAAGCAAAAGGGCGTTCTGGTGCGGCATTTCAATGCACCGCGCATCCAGAACTGGCTGCGCATCACCATTGGCACCCCGGAGCAGATGGAAGCATTTCTGGCAGCACTGGACAACATTCTGGAGGAATAACGATGGCAAACCGAATGGTATCTCTGGAGCGCAACACCAACGAGACCCAGATCGAGCTGTGTCTGGATCTGGACGGCACCGGTCGGTACGAGATCGATACCGGCTGCGGTTTTCTGAACCACATGCTGGAGCTGTTTGCACGGCATGGGCGGTTCGATCTGACCCTGACCTGCCATGGGGACGTGCAGGTGGACTACCACCACACCACCGAGGATGTGGGCATCGCACTGGGGCAGGCATTCGCCCGCGCGCTGGGCGAGATGCGGGGCATCCGGCGGTACGGCAATTTCTATCTGCCCATGGACGAGGCGCTGGTGCTGTGTGCGGTGGACCTGTCCGGGCGGTGCACCCTGAACTGGGACATCCACTGCAAGACCGAAAAGGTCGGGGATTTTGATGTGGAATGCGCCAAGGAGTTCTGGTACGGCTTTGCCCGCTGTGTGCCTGCGACCGTCCACTTTGTCCAATTCGCGGGCGAAAATACCCATCACATCCTCGAAGCCTGCTTCAAGGGCGCGGGACGCGCGCTGGGCGAGGCAGTGCGCATCGACGCCGCCCACCGGGACGAGATCCCCTCCACGAAAGGACTGCTGGTATGATCGCGATCATTGACTATGGTGTGGGCAACCTGTTCAGTCTGCGTTCCAGCCTTGCGCATCTGGGGCTGGAAGCGGTGGTGACCGCAGACGCGGACACCATCCGTGCGGCAGACCGGCTCATATTGCCCGGTGTGGGCGCGTTTGGCGATGCCATGGCAAAGCTGAACGCCACCGGGCTTGTTCCGGTCATCCGGGAGCAGGCGGCGCAAAAGCCGCTGCTGGGCATCTGCCTTGGGATGCAGCTTCTGTTTGAGAAAAGCTACGAATACGGCGAGCACGAAGGGCTGGGCTTCATCCCCGGCGAGGTCTGCCCGCTGGAACCGGATCTGACCGATCCGGAGCTGAAGGTCCCGCAGATCGGCTGGAATGCCCTGCATCTGTGGCAGGATGACCCACTGTTCAAATATCTGAACGAGGGCGAGTATGTCTACTATGTCCACAGCTTTTACGGCAAGCACTGCGCCGCAAACACGCTGGCAACGAGCGAATATTCCATCCCGGTCACCGGTGTGGTGCGCGCGGGCAGCGTGTACGGCACCCAGTTCCACCCGGAAAAAAGCGGCGATGCCGGGCTGCGCATCCTGAAAGCGTTTGCGGAGCTGTAAAAGAAACATTTTGGTTCTCCCTTCTTGGCTCTCCCAAGGGGAGAGGTAAGAAACAGGGAGTTCACCCCGACACGAAAGGAGCGTTTCTATGCAGTTATTTCCGGCGATCGACCTGCGGGGCGG
The DNA here is from genome assembly GCA_964619455.1 of uncultured Faecalibacterium sp. Classification (GTDB taxonomy): domain Bacteria; phylum Bacillota; class Clostridia; order Oscillospirales; family Ruminococcaceae; genus Faecalibacterium. The sequence continues at coordinate 5,286 of CAZUDU010000027.1, read as the reverse complement.
CAAGGTGGTGCGGCTGACCCAGGGCGACTACGACCGTATGACGGTCTACGGTGCAGACCCCTGTGCACAGGCAAGGGAGTTTCTTGCGGCGGGGGCAAAGAACCTTCATGTCGTGGATCTGGACGGTGCGAAGGACGGCACCCTCTCCAACTACGAGACCATTGCGGCTCTTGCAAAACAGGGCGGCTTATACATTGAGGTGGGCGGCGGCATCCGCACCGAACAGCGCATCGAGACCTATCTTTCACTTGGGGTGGGGCGGTGCATTCTGGGCAGCGTGGCGGTGACGGATTTTGACTTTACCGCCCGGATGATCAGAAAATACGGCGACCGGATCGCGGTGGGCGTGGACGCAAAGGACGGCTATGTAGCCATCCACGGCTGGAAGGAAGTCAGCCGGGAGCCGGGCGTGGAGTTCTGCAAGCGGCTGGCGGCAGAGGGCTGCACCGCCATCATCTACACCGACATCGCCTGTGACGGTGCGATGCAGGGAACGAATCTGGAGCTGTACCGTCAGCTCTCTGCCGAAGTGCCGGGGGTGGCGTTCACCGCAAGCGGCGGCATCTCCAGCGAGAGCGAACTGCTGGAGCTGGAACAGATGGGCGTTGCGGCGGCAATTTTGGGCAAAAGCCTCTACACCGGTGCGCTGGACCTGAAACATTGCGTTGAACTGGTACAAAAATAAACGGAAGGGACACGAAAATGATCACAAAACGCATCATTCCCTGTCTGGATGTGCGCAACGGCAGGGTGGTCAAGGGCACAAACTTTGAAGGCATCCGTGACGTTGCCGACCCGGTGGAGATGGCACGGATGTATAACGCTGCCGGGGCAGATGAGCTGGTGTTTTACGACATCACGGCCAGCGCCGAGGGGCGCACCCTCTTTACGGATATCCTGACCCGGGTCGCAAGCGAGATCTTCATCCCGCTGACGGTGGGCGGCGGCATCAACACGCTGGAGGACTTTGACCGGGTGCTGAAATGCGGTGCCGATAAGGTGAGCGTCAACTCCGGTGCGCTCAAAAATCCGGCGCTGATCCCGGCGGCAGCGCAGCGCTACGGCAACCAGTGCGTGGTGCTCTCGGCGGATGTCAAGCGGGTGGACGGCAGCTTTCATGTGTTTGCAAAAGGCGGGCGCGAGGATACCGGGAGGGACGCGCTGGAGTGGATCGTTCAATGCGTGGAGCAGGGCGCTGGTGAGATATGTCTGAACAGCATCGACACCGACGGCGTGCGCAGCGGTTTTGATCTGGAACTGCTGGATGCGGTCGCCGCTCGGGTCAACGTCCCCATCATCGCCAGCGGCGGCGCCGGCAAAAAAGAAGATTTTCTGGAGCTGTTCCACCACAAGGGCATCGATGCAGGGCTGGCGGCGGGCATCTTCCACCAGAAACTGCTGACCATCCGGGAGCTAAAGGAATACTTAAATGCAAATGGCGTGGAAATGCGCATTTGAACCTCTTGCGTTTGTCATCTGAATACGCTAAACTATATTTGTATCCCCTTTTGGGGAGGGAGAAACATCATGGAACTGAAATTCGATGAAAAAGGCTTGATCCCTGCCATCGTGCAGGATCACTACACCAAAGAGGTGCTGACCCTCGCGTACATGAACGCCGAGACGCTGGCACTGACCATCGCAGAAGGGCGCACCGTGTTCTGGAGCCGCAGCCGTCAGGAGATCTGGCGCAAGGGCGAGACCAGCGGCAACGTCCAGCGGGTGGTGTCCATCACCGCGGACTGCGACAAGGACGCGCTGGTGGTGGAGGTCGTCAAGGACGGTCCTGCCTGCCACACAGGTGCCGAAAGCTGCTTTTTCAACGAAGTATATCTCTCTCCGGAGCTGAAGCAGTTCAGCTGGCAGGGATTGTATGACCTCATCGAGGGGCGCAAGACGGACCCCAAGCAGGGCAGCTACACCACCTATCTGTTCGAGAAGGGTAAGGAAAAGATCCTGAAAAAGATCGGTGAGGAATGTACCGAGGTCATCATTGCGGGGGAGAAAGAGGACCGGGAAGAAACGATCTATGAGATCGGCGACCTTGCGTACCATGTCATGGTGCTGATGGTCAACGCCGGGATCACGGTGGAAGATGTCACCCGCGAACTGGAAAAACGCCACGTCATTGACCACAAGGTCAAACAGGAAAGGATGCAGTGAGTTCTTATGGCAGATTATCTGAAGTCCAGCGTACATTGTCACTCGACCATGTGTGACGGCAAAAACACCTTGCAGGATATGGCTTCTGCGGCTTGTGCGCAGGGGCTGACCACACTGGGCTTCACCGGTCACAGCTACACCCAGCGTGACCGCGAATACTGCATGAGCCCCAGCCGCACCGCGCAGTACAAGGCGACCATCGCAAAGCTCAAGACCGAGTACCGCGGCAAGGTGGATATCCTCTGCGGCATTGAGTGGGATCTGCTCAGCGAGGATAAGCCGGAAAGCTACGATTACTGGATCGGCAGCGCACACCACCTGTACGGCAAGAACACCGGCAAGTACTACGAGATCGATTTCCGCCCGCAGGATCTGTGGGACTGCATCAATGATGACTTCGATGCGGACCCGCTGGCAGCGGTCGAGGCATATTTTGCCGAGGTGGAGAAGGTCGCAGAGATGAGCCCGGATATTCTGGCGCACTTTGACCTGATCAAGAAGCTGAACGCCGGCGGGGAGTTCTTCAACGAGGAGTCCGACCGCTACAAGGCAGCAGCACTCAAGGCACTCAAGGTCGCCCGCGAGCATGACTGCCGTCTGGAGGTCAACACCGGCGGCATGTACCGCGGCTACCGCAAGGACTTCTACCCTGGAGCATGGCTGCTGGAGGAGTGGAACAAGATGGGCGGCAAGGTGATCATCACCTCGGACGCACACGATTCCGCCAGCCTGACCTATGGCTTTGCCGAGGCTGCGGAGGCGGTCAAAGCAGCCGGCTTCACCCATGTGGAGGTGCTGACTGCAAACGGCTTTGAGAGCCAGGAACTGTAAAAAACAAAGATCGTCGCAGGGCTGCTGCACAGTGAGTTGTGCAGCAGCCCTGTTTTGCGGCAAAAATCATGGAGAGGAGATCTATGACTCAGTCACAAACGCGGAAAGGCTTCCGCATGAATACCGACCTTTTGCACGGCCCCATTTTTAGGAATCTGGTACTGTTCATGCTGCCCATTCTGGTATCTAACCTGTTCCAGCAGCTCTACAACACGGTGGATACCATGATCGTGGGCAACGTGCTGGGGGATACCGCCCTTGCCGCCATTGGCTCCTGCGGCTCGATCTACGAGCTTTTGGTCGGTTTTGGGCTTGGCATCGGCAACGGGCTTGCGATCGTTGCAGCGCGCTCCTACGGGGCGCAGGACGAAGATCTGCTCAAGAAGACGGTGGTAGGCTCCATCGTCATCGGACTGATCGCATCGCTGGTCATCACGGCGGTGGGCTTTATCGGGCTGCGCCCGCTTCTGGTGGCGCTGGATACCCCGGCAGAGATCCTTGAGGACGCGTTCTCTTACATCATCGTCATCGATCTTGGCGTGATCGTCATGTTTGCGTATAACCTGTGCGCGGGGCTTCTGCGTGCCACTGGCAACAGCGTGATGCCGCTGGTCTTTCTGATCATCAGCTCGGTGCTCAACGTGGTGCTGGATCTGTGGTTCATCGCAGATCTCGGCATGGGAGTGCAGGGCGCGGCAGTTGCCACGGTGCTGGCACAGGGCGTTTCGGTGGTGCTGTGCGTGCTGTATGTGCTGCGCCGCACCCGCATCCTGATCCCGGAGCGTAAGCACTTTGCGATCGGCGCACATCTGTACTGGGAGCTGTTCACCCAGAGCATCTCGATGGGGTTGATGAGCAGCATCGTTTCGGCAGGATCGGTGGTGCTGCAATACGGCATCAATGGTCTGGGCACCCTGACCATTGCGGGGCACACGGCGGCGCGCAAGCTGTTTGCTTTTACCGATATGCCGCTGCTCGCAATGGCATCGGCAGGCTCCACATTCGTCTCCCAGAACCGCGGCGCAAACCAGCCTGACCGCGTCCGCAAGGGCATGCGCCAGATCTACCTGTATTCGGCGGTGGTGGCGGTGGCTGCCGTGCTGCTGATGCAGGTGGGGGCAGAATGGATGGTGCGGCTGGTGTCCGGATCCAGCGAAGCCGTCGTGCTGCAAAACGGCGCAAAGTACCTTGTCTGGACGGCGCCTTTCTATTCCGTGCTGGGGGTGCTGCTTTCCACCCGGTATGCGCTGCAAAGCCTTGGGCAGAAGGTGCTCCCGCTCTTTTCCAGCGTGATCGAGCTGGTGGGCAAGATCATCTTTGTGGTGGCATTCATCCCCCGTTTTGCGTATGATGCCGTCATCCTCTGCGAACCGATCATCTGGTGCTTCATGACCGTTTACCTTGTAGCGGTCTATCGGTGCGATCCGTTCGTATTCCCCCGGAAGCGGGCTGAATAAAAAGCAAACAGGCTCCTGACATCCGTTTCAAGGGTGTCAGGAGCCTGTTTTTTGGTTTAAAGGAAGGCGTTACAGTGCCGAGTAACCAAAGCTGTTGACCAGAGCATCGATGTGCTGCCCTGCCTTGCACATGGGGCAGTCGCGGCTGTCGAAGCTGGCGTAGTCCGGCAGAGAGCTGGTGTTGAAGATGGAGGTGACCGGGTAGCCCAGACACTCGTTGGTGGTGGCAAAGATCGCGGACAGACCTGCGACCATGCCGCCGTAGTAGTTGACGGCTTCCACAGCGGCCTGAATGGTGTAGCCGGTGGTGATGGAAGCGGCGAGGATGAGCACGTTCTTGCCCTTGACCATCGGGGCGAGGTTGTCGCGCAGGATGATCTGGCTGCCGGAGGTGTACTCCGGGGTGACGACATAGATGGTCTGGTGGGCGTTCATGTTGGTGAAGCCGTCCTTGGTCAGCTCATTGGCAAGGCAGGTGCCGATGACCTGCGTGCCGTCCAGACAAAGCACAGTGTCCACCACGGTGCTGTGCTGATAAGCCGAGACCAGTTCCTTGGCAACTGCTTTTGCCTCCGAAAGGCGGGTCTTTTGGGTGGTGACGTCGATATAATAGTTGATATGGCTGTGGCTGGTGGCAAAATGTCCTTTGGCAATGCGCAGGAACAGTTCACGTTTCGTGGTAGGCAGCTTGACCATGTTGATCATCGAAGCAACACTCCTTTTTCGGGCGGCGGTGTACGCCGCAAAATGCAAACAGCGCGGCGGCATCCGGACACCGCTGCGCTTTGTTTGAACTGGTGTCTTTATTTTACAGAAAAAGAAAGGTGTGCACAAG
>CAZUDU010000026.1:9847-15224 GCA_964619455.1 uncultured Faecalibacterium sp. | reverse complement strand
GTACGAAGCCGAGCAGCTGGACGATGAGATCAAGAACATGATGCTCCCCCTGCTGAACCTGGAAGAGGGCATGTACACCGACTTTGCCGCTTCCATCTCTGCCATGATGGTGCGCAGCTACGCCGTGGTCATCGTCAAGCCCGCCGAGGGCAAGACTGAGGATGTCACCGCTGCGCTGGAAGCCTATGTTGCCAGCGAGCAGCAGTCGATGGAGCACTATCTGGAGGATCAGTACCAGATCGCCAAGGCTGCTACCGTGACGGTCGCCCCCACCGGTGAGGTCGTTCTGGTCTGCGCCGAGGATCACGATAACATCCTTGCCAACATCGAGAAGGCACTTGCTGCATAAGCAACACCGTACCAAACCGCATCCCGCCGGGATGCGGTTTCTTTTTGCGGTGGGATGTGCTATACTTTTTGCATCAAATCCGTATATCGGGGCAATCTGGTCTGCCCTCTCAGTCAAAGCCTAAAGGCTTTGCCAGCTCCCCCAAAGGGGGAGCCAAGAAGTGTAGTGGCAAGCGTCATCGTCCGGCTCTTGGCGCTCCCCTTGGGAGAGCTTTCACCGTAGGTGACTGAGAGGGCAAGCATCCCCAAAAATTTCAGGAGCAAACAAGCATGAAAGCAACCATCGTCATCCCCAACATCAACGGTAAGGGCTGGCTGAAGGACTCCATCGAGTCCATCTATGCCCAGACCGAACAGGATTTTGCGCTCATCGTAGTGGACAACGGCTCCACCGACGAGAGCCTTGAACAGGCGCGCAGCTACTGTGACCGCCCCAATTTCACCCTGATCGAGAACGGCTGCAACACCGGCTTTTCCCACGCAGTCAATCAGGGCATCGCGCTGGCACAGAGCGAGTATGTGGTGCTGTTCAACAACGACGCGTTTGCCGAACCTGACTGGCTGGCAGAGCTTTTGCACGCCGCCGACAGCGACCCGAAGATCTTCGCGGTGCAGAGCCTGATGCTGCGCCACTATGAGCGGGAGCTTGCGGACGATGCCGGCGATTATGTGACATGGATGGGCTTTGCCTGCAAGACCGGTGATGGGCGGCGTGCCAACCGCTACACCCGGCAAAAGCGCATCTTCTCTGCCTGCGGGGGCGCTTCGCTCTACCGCAAGAGCATTCTGAACGAGATCGGCGTGTTCGATGAGAATTTCTTTGCCTATTTTGAGGACGTTGATCTGAGCTGGCGTGCAAACAATGCCGGGTACAAGAACGTCCTCTGCCCCACGGCAAAGTGCTACCACATCTGTGGTGCCAGCACCGGTGCGGTGCGCTACAACGCCTTCAAAAGTCAGCAGAGTGGGCGCAACAGCATCCTGCTGCCGCTGAAAAACGAGCCGCTGCTGATGCTGGTGCTGAATTTTCTGCCGCTGGCGGCAGGATATCTGCTCAAGTATTACAAGTTCCACAAGCAGGGATTTGGCGAAGCATGGGACAAAGGCATGCGGGAAGCGTTCGACATCCTGCGCAGCGGCAAACTTGGTAAGCGCCGCTTTTTCTGGCGTGACCTGCCCCACTACCTGCTGATGGAAGTGTGGATGATCTGGAACATGGTGCCCTACCTGTGGTACCGGCTGGTGGTCGTGCGGTTTGATCTGAAGTGATCGCGTTGGCTTGGCAATGCGGCAAGCGTTATCGCTTTGCCAATGGCTTCCCCCGCGGGGGGAGCTGTCAACGAAGTTGACCGATGGATTGTCAACTCCTCACCCACCACCTCTCCCAAAGAGCGGTCACTCGTATAAGGATACAAAAACGCGCCGGATGCTATCGTGCACCCGGCGCGTTCTGTTTTTGTTATTCTGCTGTGCTGGAAGCAGCCTCTTCCTGCTCGGACTGCGACTCAGCTTCCGCAGAGTCTGCGTCCGGGGCATCCTGCAAGGTATCCGAACCCGCAGCAAGGATCGCATCCTGCACCTCGCTGTCCGCCATCATCCGTGCGGGCGAGAGGTTCTCGGCAGGAACGGACCCAACTTCAGGCTTGGTCTCACTTTCGGTCAAGCCGATCAGATACCAGCTGCCGTTCTGCCGCTCGAACAGGTAATCCATATATTTGGTGGGGGTATCGGTGGTAGAGCTGATGATGCTGTCGTCCGTGCTGGTGATGGGGATATAACCCACCGTGACATGCAGCCTGCCGGAACGCTTGAAGAGCTTGGTCACGCTGGCGCGGTAATAACCCACGCTGCCGGTAATGGGGATCTTGTAGCTCTGGCTGGTCTCATCGAACTCGATGGTCATGCCGTCCATTTCAAAGCTGCGGTGGCTCAGCTTGAAGCCGGACCCCAGCAGTTTTGCAAGGTAAGCATCCACATCCACCGACGGAATCAGCAGCTGATCGGTCTCCGGGTCGGTCGCGTAATGCTCAAAGCCGCCCTGTGTCTCCTGGATCTGATAGATGCAGCCCCAGATCGCCGCTTCACGCAAGGTCAACTCGTCCAGATTTTCCAGCCCGTCAAAGGGCAGCGGATCGAACAGAACAAGTCCCTCCAGTTTATTTTCGTATTCCTGACGCTGCTCGGTATCATCGAACAGCCCTGCCACTGCAACAGCACCGGAGCGCAGTACCGAGACAGCACCAATGATCGCCAGCACAGCCACCAGCAGACCCAGCAGCTGGCGGGCACGGCGGCGGTGGTTCAGCGCGTGCTCTTCGGGCGTGATAGAATGTTTCATCGCAAATTATCTCCCAAGGTTATGAATCAGTCTGGCTTTCAGTATACCACACTCCGGCAGGATGTGCAAAATACTGACCGTGGTTTTTTTGTGAAAGCGTATTTATTCCCAGCCCTTCCAGATATCCGGCTGGTAGCCTACGGTCGCCTTGCGTCCGTTGCGCACGATGGGCGTTTTGAACAGCTGCTGGTTCTCAAAGAGCTTGTCCTCTTTCTGCCAGTCTACCAGTGCGTCCAGCAGCGCAAGGGTCTGCTTGTCCTTTGCGGCAGGGTCCACGAGGTTCTGCCAGCCGCCCAGTGCACGGGCAACGTTCTCGAACTCGCCCCGGCTCATGCCCTTCTCCTTGAGGTCGATCATCTGGAATTTGATGCCGCGCTCCTTGAAATAGCGCTGCGCCTTTTTGGTATCAAAGCACTTGGTCGTGCCAAAGATCTGGATATTCATCTTGCTGCCCCTCCCTGAGCAATGCTATTGTATCATATTCCACCGCAAAAGCATAGGCATAATTCGCCCAGCGTGCGGGCAAACTGCCAGCAGGAGCTTTTCCCACACAGGAAAGCGCGCTCATAAGGAGGTTCGTTTATGAAAGCATTCGTTGATCCTGCACTCTGCATCGGCTGCACCCAGTGCGCCGGGCTGTGCCCCGCCGTGTTCCAGATGGAGGGCACCCTTGCCGTGGCTGTCTCCGGCGAGATCCCGCCGGAGGAGGTGCCGCAGGCTGTCACCGCTGCCGAGGGCTGCCCTGTGGGCGCCATCACGGTGGAGGGATAAGGGAGAGGTGCCGAACAGTGTGAGGCGGAGAGGGCGAGGACGAGCATCGAGGTCAGCATGCTTGCCCTCTCAGTCAAACCCTTACGGGTTTGCCAGCTCTCCCGAAGGGAGAGCCAGGAATTGTGGCGGTGCGAGACTGAAGGAGTCCCTTCCGAACAGCTTCTCCAAAGGCGATTCAAAACCGAAAAGATACCGCTGCCGCCTTTCTCCCAACGGGGAGGAGGGCGGTTCTATTTTTTTGCAAAAATACTCCGTTGCCGCCGTTTTTGTGCTATACTATAAGATGTGATAATTTGCAATGGAGGTTCTGCACTATGCGTCTACTCGTCATTGACGGCAACAGCATTGCCAACCGCGCGTTTTTTGGCATCAAGCTGCTGACGACCAAGGACGGTCGTTATACCAACGCCATCTACGGCTTTTTGAATATCCTGCTCTCCCTGCTCAAGGAGTGCCAGCCCGACGAGGTGGCTGTCGCCTTTGACCTGCGGGCACCCACCTTCCGGCACAAAATGTACGACGGCTACAAGGCCAACCGCCACGGGATGCCCGAGGAGCTGGCCCAGCAGATGCCGGTGCTCAAGCAGCTGCTGGCAGACCTGGGCTACCACACCATCAGCGCCGAAGGCTGGGAGGCCGACGACCTTCTGGGCACTCTGGCTGCCGCCTGCGCCGCCCGCCGGGACGATTGTTTTCTGGCCACCGGAGACCGGGACAGCCTGCAGCTGGTGAGCGAGACCACCACCGTTCTGCTAGCTTCCACCGTGATGGGGCGCAGCAAGACCATCACCATGGACGTGGATGCCGTGCAGGAGAAATACGGCGTGGCCCCCCGCCAGCTCATCGAGGTCAAGAGCCTGATGGGCGACACCTCGGACAACATCCCCGGCGTAAAGGGCATTGGCGAAAAGACCGCTCTGGCCCTTGTGCAGGCCTTTGGCTCGCTGGAAGGCGTTTACGAGCACATCGACGATAAGCTCATCAAGCCCAAACAGCGCGAGCACCTGATCGAGTGCCGCGAGCTGGCCGAGCTGAGCCACACGCTGGGCACCATCCGCACCGATGCGCCCATCGACACCGCCGAAGGCTCTTATGTCATCGGTGAGGGCAACAAAGCGGCCGCTGTGCGCCTTTTGCAGGAGCTGGAGATCCATTCCCTGATCCCCCGCTTCGGGCTGGACGGCATCGCCCCCGAAGCATCGGAAGAGGAAGCCGCCGTGGAACTGCCGGAAGCAGAGCTGGGCGTGCTCCCCCTTGCCCCCGCCGGGCACTATCTCATCGCAGCACGCCCGGCTGTGATGGGCAAACAGGGTACCAAAAACGTTCAGCTCGCACCGGAGAGCTGGTACGCCGTGCAGGAGACCACCGTCTACCCGCTGGAGGACGCAGAGCTGCTCCGCCTGCTGGACGAGCCCGCCGTCACGCTGGATGTTTTCAACTCTGCGCCGCTGTACGCCAAGGCGATGGCAGCGGGCGGCTGGGGCAGCAGCATCGTGTGGGACGGCAAGCTGGCCGCCTACCTGCTGGATGCGTCCGCCTCCAAGTATCAGGTCGGAGATCTGGAAGCGAGCTACCGTGCCGCAGCCGCCTTTACCTGCACCGATTACCCGGATGCCGGGCGGCTTGCCGACCTGTTCGCCAAGATGAAGGCAGAGATCACCGCCTGCGGCGAGGACGCTCTGTACAACGAGATCGAGTTCCCTCTTGCACAGGTGCTGGCAGATATGACCCGCATCGGCGTGCTGGTCGATCGGGACGGCATTGATCAGTTCGGCGCACGGCTGCGCGGGGAGCTGGAACAGGTGCTGGCACGCATCCAGATGGAGACCGGCAGCACCTCCTTCAACCCCAACAGCCCCAAGCAACTGGGCGAGATGCTCTTTGACACGATGGGTCTGCCCCACGGCAAAAAGACCCAGC
>CAZUDU010000026.1:0-9747 GCA_964619455.1 uncultured Faecalibacterium sp. | reverse complement strand
CTGGGCGAGATGCTCTTTGACACGATGGGTCTGCCCCACGGCAAAAAGACCCAGCGCGGCTGGTCCACCGATGCCGAAACGCTGGAAGCGCTGCGCGACTACCCGCTGGTAGAGGATATCCTGCAATACCGCGCCTACCAGAAGCTCAACTCCACCTATGTGGAGGGTCTGCTCAAGGTCATCGGCGAGGATGGCCGCATCCACTCTACCTTTAATCAGACCGAGGCTCGCACCGGGCGCCTTTCTTCGGACAACCCCAACCTGCAGAACATCCCCATCCGCACCGAGCTGGGCAGCCAGCTTCGCGCCTACTTCATTGCAAAGCCGGGGCACGTTCTGGTGGATGCGGACTACAGCCAGATCGAACTGCGCATCCTGGCGCACATCACCGGCGACGAGCAGATGCAGCAGGCCTTCCTGAACGGGGAGGACATCCACCGCAGCACTGCCGCCAAGATCTATAACCTGCCGCCGGAGGACATCACGCCCCGGCTGCGCTCCTCGGCCAAGGCGATCAACTTTGGCATCATGTACGGCAAGGGCGCTTACAGCCTGTCCAAGGACATCGGGGTGAGCGTCAAGGAGGCAGATGCCTTCCTCAAGAGCTATCTGGCCGCCTTCCCCAAGGTGGACGGCTATATGGAAAAGACCATTGCAGACGGCAAGGCAAACGGCTATGTTTCCACCCTGTTCGGCCGCCGCCGTGCGCTGCCGGAGCTGTCCAGCTCCAACTTCAACGTCCGTTCCAGCGGCGAGCGCATGGCCCGCAACACCCCCATCCAGGGCACCGCAGCGGATGTGATCAAGCTGGCCATGGTGCGGGTGTGGAAGCGCCTGCGGGATGAAAAGATGGAAAGCCGCCTGATCCTGACCGTCCACGACGAACTGATCGTGGAGGCGCCGGAGGCCGAAGCCGAAAAGGCTGCCGCCATCCTGCGTGAGGAGATGGAGGGCTGCGTGCAGTACGCCGTGCCCCTGAGCACCGACGTCCACGCAGGCAAAAACTGGTTGGAGGCACACTGATATGATCATTTTAGGAATCGAATCCACCTGCGACGAGACCGCCGCTTCGCTGGTAGAGGACGGCCGCACCCTGCTGAGCAACGTCATCTCCACCAGCGTCAAGGAGCAGGCGCTTTACGGCGGTGTCGTGCCGGAGATCGCCAGCCGCCGCCACTGCGAGTTCATCAGCGCCACGGTCAAAAAGGCCCTGCTGGACGCCGGCAAGACGATGGACGATGTGGACGCAGTCGCAGTCACCTTTGCGCCGGGCTTGATCGGCGCCGTGCTGGTGGGCGTCAACTTTGCAAAGGGTCTGGCATATTCGGCAGGCAAACCGCTGGTGCCGGTGCACCACCTGCGGGGGCATATCGCCGCTCTTTACCTGACCCACCCCGAGCTGAAGCCGCCCTTTTTGTGTCTGGTGGCATCGGGCGGGCACAGCCATATCGTGCAGGTAGAGGACTACACCCATTACCGCATTTTAGGCCACACGGTGGACGATGCCGCGGGCGAAGCCTTTGATAAGGTCGCCCGCACGCTGGGTCTGCCCTACCCCGGCGGCCCCAGCGTGGCCAACGCCGCCAAGACCGGCGACCCCAAGGCCTACCGCCTGCCGGTGCCCCATGTGGAGGGCAAGTATAACGTGAGCTTTTCCGGCCTGAAGACCGCCGTGCTCAACGAGGTCAATCAGGCCCAGATGAAGGGTACCGAGATCAACGTGCCGGACCTTGCCGCCAGCTTCCAGGAGCGCATTGCAGGCATCCTGGCCGAAAAGCTGCTGCTCGCCGCTGCCGATACCGGCGCAAAGCAGGTCTGCCTTGCAGGCGGTGTTGCCGCCAACGGCCGCCTGCGTCAGCTGGTGAACGACGGTGCCCAGAAGCTGGGTGCCAAGGTCTACCTGCCGGAGCTGAAATTCTGCGGTGACAACGGTGCGATGATCGCCGCACAGGGCTACTACGAGTACATCACCGGACACACCGCCGGGCTGGAGCTGAACGGTCTGCCCACCCTGCCCATTGATTACGAATAAAGGAGCCCGCCATGAACGAGACCCTGAAAAGCCTGTACGACCGCAAGTCGGTGCGGGTATTTGAAGAAACGCCGATCCCTGCCGGGGCAAAGCAGGCCATTCTGGAGGCTGCTGCCCAGGCACCCACGGCAGGCTGCCAGCAGCTGTACACCATTCTGGACATCACCGATCCTGCACTGAAAGAAGCCCTTGCTGAGAGCTGCGATCACCAGCCCTTTATCGCCAAGGCTCCTCTGGTGCTGGTGTTCTGCGCCGACTGCAAAAAGTGGTACGACGCTTACCGCGAAGCCGGATGCACGCCCCGTGCTCCCGGCGTGGGCGATCTGCTGCTGGCGGTCAGCGATACCAACATCGCCGCCCAGAATGCGGTGGTGGCCGCCGAGAGCCTTGGCATCGGCTCCTGCTACATCGGTGACATCATGGAAAACTGCGTCCGCCAGCGGGAGCTGCTGCATCTGCCGGACTATGTGTTCCCCGCTGCCATGCTGGTGTTCGGCTACCCCACCCAGCAGCAGAAAGAGCGGCAAAAGCCTGCCCGCTGCGCCCAGAAGCACATCGTGCACGAAAACGGCTACCGCTCCATGGACGGCGAGGAGCTGCGGGAGATGTTCGCCATCAAGCACGCCGCGTCCGGCGCGCCCTTTGAGCAGTGGTGTGCAGCGTTCTGCGACCGCAAATACAACTCTGATTTCTCCCGCGAGATGACCCGCTCGGTGGCCGAGTATCTGGCACAGTTCGAGACCGGGTATCCGGAGGAGTGATGGGCGTGGTCTTGGAAGGAGCGCTGACTTGCTCCCTCAGTCTCGCTTCACTCGACAGCTCTCTCTGGAAGGGAGCCTTGTAGAGGTTCAGCAATGTTTCCTAAACAAGAAAAAAACTCCCTCTAAGAGTGCGGTGGCATCGCGTCAGCGATGACGGAAGGCGTTTTCTCAGAGAGTGCCGCCTCCTCTCCACCAAACAAAAAGCGTGCTGCAGTTCACCTGCAGCACGCTTTTTTATACTTGTTCCATTTGTTCGAGGGTGGGGTAACTGTCGATGGCACCGCTGGACTGTACACTGATGCCGCAGAAGCGGTTGGAGAACTCCAGCATCTGCTCCAGCCGCCGGGCGGTGAGCTCTGCCAGCTTTGCGCGGGTGATCCCGTCCTGCGCGAGCTGCCACAAAAAGGAACCGATGAAGCCATCGCCCGCGCCTGTGGTGTCCACTGCCCGGACTTTGGCACAGGGCGCAAAGCCGTGGGCAGAGCGGGTATAGGCATACGCACCCTTACTGCCGCAGGTGTAGATCACCAGCTGCACATTGCCCACAAAGAGCTTGGGCAGTGCCTGTTCGATGTCCGCCGTGCCGGTGAGGAACTCCAACTCTTCGTCCGAGACCTTGAGCACATCTGCCAGCGGCAGGAACTGCAGCACCGTCTGGCGCAGCTGTTCTTGATCGTTCCACAGCGGGAAGCGCAGGTTCGGGTCAAAGCTGACGATCGCACCCGCCTCCCGCGCAGCAGTGATGGCGGCCAGGTGGGCATAGCGCATGGGGCTGTCCACCAGCGAAACGCTGCAAAAGTGCAGCGCAAAGGCCTCCTGGAACCACGCCGGGTCGATCTGTTCCGGTGCGTACAGCAGGTCTGCCGAGGGCTTGCGGTAAAAGCTGAAGGTACGGTTCCCGTCCTCTGCAAGGCTCACGAAGGCAAGGGCGGTGTTCGCCTTGTCGGTGAACGCAAGGTGGGACAGGTCGATGCCGCAGCCCGCCAGCTCGTGGGCGATCTTGTGCCCGAAGGGGTCATCCCCCAGCTGGGTGAGCAGGCTGCTGCGCCCGCCCAGCTTTGTGAACGCGCCGCAGACATTGGCCGGCGCACCGCCTACACGGGGGCTGAAGGAGGGCACCTGCTCAAAGCCGCAGCCCACCTGAGAGGGGATCATATCGATAAGTGCTTCGCCAATGGAATATAAGGTAGTGCCGGGCATACTGAAATACCTCCTGAAAAGTTATAGGGTATTCTCCCCCCTCAAGGGGAAGGCTCTGGCGGTGCGGAAAAGTGTCCTTCTTTGACAAAGCCTCCCTCACTGAGGGAGGTGGCAAAACCGACAGGTTTTGACGGAGGGAGTTCCCTCTCACTCCAGCGGATACAGAACGCCCTCTGCCCCGCACAGCTGCACAGTGACCTCGCCGGGGGCGGGGTAATACCGGGTGGTGAACACGGTTGCGCCGTCGTTGAGGAAGATCTCCAGCGAGGAGGAGTCCCCCACCACCCGCACAGAGCGGCAGGGGTCTGCCAGCACGGCACGCCGCTGGGTGCGCCCGCCGGAGCATTCTGCCTGCAAAAAGCGCAGCCCGCAGGTTTGGGTCTGTTCAGTATACACCAGCTGCACGCCCTGCGCAATAGTCAGGGTAAAGTCCCCGGCGGGGGCGGCAGTCAGGTCAAAGCAGGGATCTGCCTGCACGCTTGCACCCTCTGCCAGAGGGATGCCGGCACCGCGCTGTGCAGCCAGCTCCGGCACTGGGGCCTGCAGAAGGACATCGCCCTTGCCGCGGGCCAGCAGACGGGGCACCGTCATGCAGTGCTGCCAGCCGTGCGCCACAGTGGCAGGGTTTGCATATTCTGCATCCGGCATGCCCATCCAGCCGATCTGCACCCGGCGCGCTGTGCCGCAAAGGCTGTCTGCAAAGCTCTGGGGCGCATAGTAGTCAAACCCAAAGTCCAGTTCGCGGTACTGCCCCAGTCGGCACTCGCTGCGCCAGTCACCGTACACAGCAAAGTAGCCGCAGCCGTACACATTCTGAGTCCGGATGCCCTGCGGCGACACCGCAAGGAACCACTGCCCGTCCAGCTCGAACAGATCCGGGCACTCCCACATATAGCCGAACGGCTCCGGGGTGGTCAGGGTGTTGATGTGCTGCCAGTGGTGCTTGTCGGTGCTTTCCAGCACGAGCACTTCGCCCTTGTCGTCCAGTGTGCGTGCCCCCAGCACCATATAATAGCGCCCCTCATAGGCGAACACCTTAGGGTCCCGCACATGGCAGGTGAGATCAGCAGGGTAGTCCCGGTTGTACATCAGGCACTGCTTGTGCTCCGCCGTCACACCGTCGCGGCTGACGGCAAGGCAGAGGTTGTGGCCGCGCCCCTGCGTGATATAGTCATAGTCACCGGGGTGCTTGATGTTGCCGGTGTAGTAAAGGTACATGGTCTGCTCTTCCACCAGCGCCGAGCCGGAGTAGACCCCGTGGCAGTCAAAGTCACTGTCCGGGTAGAGCATCACGGGCAGCGCCTCCCAGTGCAGCAGATCGGTGCTCTTTGCATGCCCCCAGTGCTTGACCCCTCCGTTCACATCAAAGGGGCCATACTGGAAAAAGGCGTGGTATGCGCCGCCGTAGCAGCACAGACCGTTGGGGTCGTTGAGCCAGCCCACCGGGGGCTGCAGGTGGAAGCGCTGGCGGTAAGGGTCGGCCTCCACCCGTTCTCTGCCCAGCTGCTCGGCCAGCGGCACGAGCTGCTTTAAGTCGCGTTGCAATGCGTTCATTTACTGTGCATCCTCCGGGGTCCAGATGAGCCAGGTGACCGCAAAGGACACGCCGAATGCGATCGCCATCATGATGATGTACTGCAGGGGGCTGTGCAGGTGCAGCAGCACCCCGAAGATGCCGGTCACGCCGGTGCCGGTCGCGCCCAGACCCACGATGCTGGCATACAGTGCACCGCAGGCACCGCCCGCCAGACCGCCCGCAAAGGGCTTGACATGGCGCAGGTTCACGCCAAAGATGGCAGGCTCGGTGATGCCCATGCAGGCAGACAGTGCCGAGGGCAGCGCCATCGCCTTGGTCTTGGCATCCTTGCTCTTGAGAGCGACAGCCAGCGCAGCGCCGCCCTGACCCACGTTTGCAGCACTTGCCAGCGGCAGCCAGTAGGTAAAGCCGTAGCGTGCCAGCTGACCCAGATCGATGAGAGTATACATGTGGTGGATGCCCGCCACGACCGTGACCGCATACAGACCGCCCATCACAAAGGAACCGATGCCGTAGGGCAGGGTGATGAGCGCCTGCACGCCGGTGATGATGCTGTTTTCCAGACTGGTAAAGACCGGGCCGATGGCAGCGAGGGTCAGGTAGCCGGTGACGAACACGGATACCAGCGGAGTGACGAACAGATCGAACATGGCAGGCACGATCTTATGCAGCCGCTTTTCGATCCAGCACATGAGCCACACCGAGATGATGACCGGGATGACATGCCCCTGATAGCCTACCAGCGGCACCGAGTAGAGGCCGCCGAACACCGGCTGCATCACGTTGACACCGTTGGAGACGGTCCATGCGTTCTGCAGGTCGGGGTGGATCATGATCATACCGATGACCGCACCCAGATAGGGGTTGCCGCCGAACACCTTGGCGGCGGAGTAGGCGATCAGGATGGGCAGGAAGGTGTATGCCGTGTTGGAAAAGAGCTTGGCAAACACATACAGCGAGCCGGTGGTGTCGATGCTCACAAAGCCGTTGTTCACCATGAAGTTGAGCGCTTCCATCAGCCCCATCAGGAAGCCGGATGCCACGATGGCAGGAATGATGGGCACAAAGATATCGCCCAGCGTCTTGATGGCGCGCTGATACCACGGTGCTTTGGAGGCTGCTGCCTGCTTTGCCTGCTCCTTGCTTGCGCCCTCAATACCGGACAGTGTGAGGAACTCGTCATACACCTTGTTCACCGTACCGGTGCCAAAGATGATCTGCAGCTGCCCCTGCGCTTCAAACACGCCCTTTGCGCCTTCTGCCTGTTCCAGTGCGGCCTTGTCCACCTTGGTGTTGTCCGCAATGACCAGCCGCAGCCGGGTGGCGCAGTGCGCTGCCGAAAGAATGTTCTGGGCACCGCCTACGCAGTCCAGGACCTGTTGTGCCGAATGCTTGTAGTCCATCGTTCGTTCTCCCTTTCTGTTCTGCCTGTGTGTTGAAATCATTTTCACTGCCATGATTATACGCTGTTCCAAGTATTTTTTCCATTCGCAAGCGGCATAAACTTGGGACAGGTTGTGTTATTGATTTCACATGGTTTCACATTTTCTATTGGCAAAACTGCCAAAAACGAGGGATGTGTTCCGGTCAGTCTGCTGTGCTCTCGCGGCATTTCAGCTCAAAGCCCAGCATCTGGCTGCGGGGCACGGCGTGAGGGTCGGTCAGGCGTTCCATCAACAGCCGCGCCGCATCCTGCCCGGCAGTGCGGTAGTGCAGGTGCACACTGGTCAGCGGCACAAAGGCACAGCGCCCGCTCTTGTTGTCCCCGACGGAGGAGATCATCAGCTCCTGCGGGATGCGGATGCCCTGCTCCCGGCAGTACTGCATCGCCCCCAGTGCGATGGCATCGGTCGCGCAGAACAGCCCGTCCAGACCCGGCTGGTGCTCCAGCAGCTTTTTCGCCTGTTCGTAGCCGGATTCTGCGTTGAACTTTGCCACCAGCATCCGCTGCGGGTGAATGCCCAGCCCGGCGGCTTTGAGGGCGGCTTCGTATCCGGCGCGCCGCTGCTGCCCGGCGGCCGCATCCAGCATGGTCACGCCCAGATACCCCGGTGCGCGGCAGCCCTTTTGCAGCAGATGCGCCGTTGCCGCCTGCGCCGCTCCAAAGTCGTCGTGGTACACCGAGCAGAAGCCGGGGAACTGCTGCCCCAGAATGACCACCGGCACCCGCAGATGTTCCAGCACCGCCTTGTGCTCCGGGGTAAACAGGGTCGCAATGAGGATCACCCCGTCCACCGTGTGATCCCGCAGAGTCTCCAGCGCACGCAGCTCCTTCTGCGGGTCATTGGCGGTATTGATGAGCAAAAGCTGATAGCCGTATTGCTCCAGTACGCTGCCAATGCCCTCCAGCATCCGGGGACAGCTGTCGCTGGAAAGCTTGGGCAGCACCACCCCGATCTGACGGGTGCGGCGGGTGCGCAGCATCTGCGCCTGTGCGCTGGGGCGGTAGCCGGTGGCCTCGGCGGCAGCCTCGATTTTGGCACGCTTCTCAGCACTGAGATAGCCTCCGTTGAAATAGCGGCTCACCGCCGCCTTGGATACCCCGGCGTACCGGGCAAACTCGGTGATGTTCATAGATTTCTTTCCTCTCTATTGTTTTACACAGAAAAACTTTTGGCGTTCCTTCCCCTCTCAGTCCCCGGGGAGATAACGCTTGCCGGAAATCTCTTGACTTGTAAAATAGGGTATGCTACAATATCCCGGAAATCGTGCACTGGCTCCGTCGCCGGATGGAGCACAGTGAGTTTATGAGCGCTGTACCGTACATCTGTAGGCCATTGAAGGATGTGCGGCAAGGCGCTCTTGTTTTGTGTAAGGAGGATTCTCATGGATCTGACCCGGCAGTTTACCAAGTATGTATCCCAGAATATCTTCGGGCTTCTGGGCACATCCTGCTACATTCTGGCGGACACCTATTTTATCGCGCAGGCATCGGGCACCGACGGCATCGCCATGCTCAACCTCTGCCTGCCCATCTACAACTTCATCTTTGCCATCGGCTCGATGATCGGTCTGGGCGCCGCCACCCGTTACGCCATCCTGCGTGCACAGGGGGACGAGCGCTGCCAGCATTATTTTTCCAATGCAGTGTTGTGCGCCTGCCTGCTGAGCATCCCGTTCGTGTTGGCGGGCATCTTCTGCCCGCAGGTGCTCTTGCGGCTGATGGGCGGTGACGCGCAGATCGTGGCGCTGGGCATCGGCTACACCCGCATCTTTTTGCTGTTCACGCCCTTTTTCATGTGCAACTACATCGTGTCTGCCTTTGTTCGCAACGACGGCGACCCTTCCCTTGCCATGCTGGGCACGCTGAGCGGCAGCCTGTTCAATGTGGTGTTCGACTATGTATTCATGTTCCCGATGGGGCTGGGGCTGCCCGGCGCAGCGCTGGCAACTGCCGCTTCGCCCCTGATCAGCATCGCCGTTTGCAGCCGTCACTTCTTCAAAAAGGAGAACAGCGTGCAGTTCGTGCGCCGGGCACCCTCGGCAAAGCTGCTGGGGCAGAGCTGCCAGCTGGGCATCTCCGGCTTTGTAGGCGAGATGTCCTCCGGCGTGACCACCACCGTGTTCAACCTGCTGCTGGTCAACATGGCGGGCAACGTGGCAGTTGCCGCCTACGGCGTGGTGGCAAACTTTGCGCTGGTCGCGACTGCCATCTTCAACGGCGTGGCGCAGGGTGCACAGCCCCTTGTAAGCCACTGCTACGGCAAGAGTGACCACAAGGGTGCCAAAAAGCTGCTGGTTCTGGGCAGCTGCACTGCACTGGTGCTTGCCGCCGGGCTGTACGCGGTGGTGTTCGGCGCGACCGATACCCTCGTGAGCTGGTTCAATAGCGAGAACTCCGCCGCGATGGCGCAGTTCGCCCACACCGGTATGCGCATCTACTTTATCGGATATCTGTTTGCCGGGTTCAACATCGTGGCGGCTGGCTACCTGAGCGCAGTCAACCGCCCGGTGGAGGCTTCGGTCACCTCGGTCTGCCGCGGCATGGCGGCGATCGTGGTCTGCTCGCTGGTGCTGAGCGCATTGTTCGGCATCAACGGCGTGTGGGCAGCTTTCCCCGCAGCGGAAGCCCTGACCGCCGCACTGACCCTGTTTTTGCTGGTAAGGAAAAAGGCGGAGTGAAATCCCCTCCATGAGGGAGTACTTCTTCACGCTTACTTCCTACTTATACATACAGTTCCCGTTCCCGCATCGTTTCGGCTGGCGACAGCCCGGAC
>CAZUDU010000025.1:0-15862 GCA_964619455.1 uncultured Faecalibacterium sp. | reverse complement strand
CCATGACCTTCGCAAACCCCGGCAGAGCGAGTGCACCGGGTCAGATCCCGCTCGATGTCCTCAACGCAGTACTGGACACCCTTACGATCTAAACAAAAAAGAAGCAGTTCGCACGATAAGCGAACTGCTTCTTTTTTTATAATGTCTCTCCGCTGGGGAGCTGGTTCCACAGGCGGTAGTAAACGCCCTGCTTTTCCAGCAGCTCGTCGTGCGTGCCGGACTCCAGCACACCTTCCTCGCCCAGAACGAGGATACGGTCGTAATCCTTGATGGTAGTCAGCCGGTGCGCAATGGTCAGAGTCGTGCGACCATGCGCCAGCTTCTCCAGACTCTGCCCCACCAGGATCTCGCTCTCGTTGTCCAGTGCGCTGGTCGCCTCGTCCAGAATCAGGATGGGCGGGTTCTTGAGGAATACCCGCGCAATGGCGATGCGCTGCTTCTGACCGCCGGACAGCTTGACGCCGCGTTCGCCCACATAGGTATCAAAGCCATCCTTCAGAGCCAGGATGAACTTTTCTGCACCGGCAAGGCGCGCCGCCTGCCGGATCTCCTCCCGCGTTGCGCAGGGCTTGCCGTAGGCGATATTCTCCGCCACCGTGCCGCTGAACAGGTACACATCCTGCTGGACGATGCCGATCTGCTCGCGCAGGCTCTTGAGGGTGACATGGCGGGTATCCTGCCCGTCGATCAGGATCCTGCCGCTGGTCACATCGTAAAAACGGGGGATCAGGTTGCACAGGGTCGTCTTGCCGCCGCCGGAGGGACCCACCAGTGCCAGACGCTCACCCGCATGGATGTCCAGACTGACATCGTGCAGCACCTTGTTGTGGTCGTCCGGGTACTCAAAGCTGACCTTCTCGAACCGGATCGCACCGGGGCCGGGCTGCATCGGCACTGCGTCCGGCTCGTCATGGATCGCCACCGGGGTATCCATGATCTCGGCAAAGCGCTCGATGCCGGTCATGCCGCGCTGGAACTGCTCGGCAAACTCCACGATGCGGCGGATGGTCGCAATGAGGGTGGTAACATAGAGCATATAGGCGACCAGATCGCCCGCACTGATCGCGCCGTACACCAGCGACAGACCGCCCGCCAGAATAACGACCAGATACATCAGACCATCGAACAGGCGGGTGGAGGTGTTGAAGGCTGCCATAGCGTAGTAGCCCAGCGTCTTGATCTCCTCAAAATCTTCGTTGCCCTTGGCGAACTTCTCCCGCTCCTGCCCTTCTGCCGAGAACGCCTTGACAACGCCCTGCCCCAGCAGACTGTCCTCGATGGTCGCGTTCAGCTCACCGATCTGGATGCGCTGCTGGCGGAACCGTGCCCGCAGACGATGGTTCAGCTTGACCGACACCACGCCCATCAGCGGCACACAGGCAAACACTGCCAGCGTCAGCGGGATGCTCGCCTGACACAGAATGACGAAGGACACCACGATCTTGATGCCCGCAATGAAGAACTCCTCCGGGCAGTGATGGGCAAACTCAGTCACATCGAACAGGTCGTTGGTGATGCGCCCCATGATGGTGCCGACCTTGGTGTTATTGTAATAGGTGTGATCCAGTTGCAGCAGGTGGTCAAAGGCATCCCTGCGCATATCCGTTTCGATATGAACACCCATGATATGACCGATGCTGGACATATAATAGCTTGCCGCACCATCGATGATGCGCAGCACAAAATACAGCGCCGCCATTTTGAGCACGACGCTCACAGTCAGGGTCAGCCCGGTGCCCATCGCCGCATTGGTCAGTGCGCTCATGATCTTGGGCAGCACGATATCGCACAGGGTCGTCAGTGCCGCGCAGAACAGATCGAACGCCAGCACCTTCTTGTACTTGGTCAGATAGGGCAGGAACCGCCGGATGAGCACACCGCTGCTGGTATGCCGTTTGTTGGGGTCGGTCACCGTGATCTTTTTCATGCTTCCTCCTGTTTTTTTAGTCCGTAATCCCGTTCACCATAAATGGCAGTGCCGATGCGCACAAGGGTCGCGCCCTCCCGGATAGCGTTTTCAAAGTCTCCGCTCATGCCCATCGAAAGGGTCTCCATCCGGACATTCTGGTAGCCGCGCTCCCCTGCCTGTACGAACAGCTTGTACACCTGCGCAAGGAGGGCGCGGTTTTTGGCATCGTCCTCATTGACCGGCGGGATCGCCATCAAGCCCTTGACCCGGATATGGGGCTGTGCCGCCGCTGCATCCAGCAGTGCCCAAAGCTCTTCGGGTGAAACGCCGGACTTGGATGCCTCGGCGCCAATGTTCACTTCCAGCAGGATATCCTGCACAAGATCCAGCTTGGCGGCTTCCTTCTCGATCGCGCAGAGCAGCCGCTGACTGTCCACGCTCTGGATCAGGCTGGCACGCCCCAGCACCTTTTTGATCTTGTTGGTCTGCAAATGCCCGATGAAGTGACTGGGCTTGCCGCAGTAAGCGCCCGCGTCAAAATTGGCACAAAGCTCCTGCACATGGTTCTCGCCAAATACATCAATGGGCAGCCCCGCGCTTGCTGCAATGGTCTGGGCCGTACGGGTCTTACAGGCGGCGCAAAGCTGCACTTCCGCCGGGTCACGCCCGGCTTCCCGTGCCGCCGCAGCCATCCTCTCGCGGATCTGCTCCACTGCCTGCCTCATTTCTTCCAGAGTCTTTTCTGCCATTCGTCCTCACTCCTCCACACTATACTTTGCACGCTCGCCGCCGATGAGCTTGGGGCGGGTGCGGGCACAGAGGATATTTGCCTCGCCGATCTTATCCAGACTCAGCCGCACCGGCACTGCCACCCGCTTCAGGTGCATCCCGATGAGGGTTCCGCCGATGTCGATACCCGCGTGCGCACGGATCTCCTCCACAGCCACTGGATCCTTGAACTGCTTCCAGCAGGTGGTCGCCCAGCTTCCGCCCGCATGGGGATGCGGCACTACGCACACTTCCTCCCAGCCGTAGGCACGGGCAGCCTCCCGTTCCAGAATAATAGCGCGATTCAGATGCTCACAGCACTGCGCCGCAAGATAAACGCCCTGTTCTGCCAGCAGCGGTGCGATGGCGGCATAGATCGCCTGTGCCGCTTCGATGCTGCTGTCCTTGCCGATGTGCCCGCCCACGACCTCGCTGGACGAGCACCCCACCACGAACACATCCCCCTTGTGGAGCTGTGCCGCCGCCAGAAGCTCCTGCACCGCCCGCTGTGCTTCGGCTTCGATCTGCTGCTTGAATTCATGCGTCATAGAAGCATCCCCCTTTTATACCCGCGCATACAACAGTTTTGCATCTTCCCCCGCCAGATACACCCGGCTGTCCACCGGGCACAGGGCAGTGCAGCTCTCTGCGCGGTCTGCAGCAAGGCTGCACTGTGCGGTTCCGTCCGCTGCCAGCATTTCGGCGGCGGGTGCGCCTTGTTCCAGCCCGAACAGCTTTTCCTGAACGCTCAGACCTGCGCGCAGCGCGATGCTGCGCAGCAGGGAGGAGTCCGCGTTCGATTCCAGCCAGCCGCTGCGCGACCAGCGATAGGACACATACACCGTGCCGTCCTCGTCCACTGCGAGTGCACCCGGATAGCCCGGCAGCTCTTTGGCGAACACACCGCATTCCTTGCCGCCTGCTGTGCGCTCCCGTGCATCAGCGCTTACCTGCCAGATGCAGCGGTTCGCAAGATCCGACACATAGAGCACCTCGCCTGCCGCATCCAGCGCCAGACCGCTTGCTCCCGCAACGCCGCCCAGCACCCGCTGAACGGTGAGTGCCGCCGGGTCATACACATAGACCCAGCCGGTGGCAGTGTGTGCCACCAGCTCGGTGCGCAGCGCCTGTTCGGTGCCATCCTCGGCGGCGATCGCCGCGCCGTCTGCAAAATAGACCTTGCCATCCGCTGCCACTGCGACTGCCGTAGGGCAGAACAGTGCCTTGCCGTTGATCTGGCTGACCACCTGCTGTGCCGCCGCGCCCCAGCCGTCGTAGCTGACCCGGTAAAGCCCGCCGCCCTCTTCGGTGCGGGCAGCAAACCAGATGTTCCCTTCCGGGTCAAAGTCGAAGCCGGTGATCTCGCCGGTCAGTTCCAGCAGCTCCGAAAGCCCGCTGCCGTCCTCCCGTACCCGCACGAGCGCCGCCTTCTTCTTACCGGTGCGCACCGATGCATAGAGCCAGCCCTCCCGCGCACGCAGGCAGCTTATCTCCTGATAATTCCCAAGGGTGATCTGCCCATCCGCACGAGCGGTCTGCTGTGCCGTCTGCCGCACAGCGGGCGGGGTATAACTCTGCGGCGGGGTCGCCACCGGGCGCAGCAGCAGCGCATACGCCAGCGCAAGCAAGATCAGGGTACCGATCACCGAAGTCGCCACCCGGAACCGTTTGAGCACTGCATCCCGCTCGGCTGCCATCTGGGCAGCATATTCCGCGCGGCGGCGTGCCGCCGCAGCATTCGAGCGCTTTGCGCGCCGCGTCCATCGATCCACAAATACTGCAAGCTGCGGCCCCACCGCGAGCCAGCCGATCGCCAAGATCAGCAAGAATTCGACCAATCCGATACGCATAGAGTTTTTTTCCTTTGTTGTTCATTGATGAGCGTTTCTGCTCTTATTTTTTAAGTATAACATTTGCGCCGCCGCCATGCAAGCCGCGCCCCAGCGGTATAAATCCCCCGCCATCTGCCCATGCTGTTGGCAGTTTCAAAACAGAAAGGGTGGTTTTATGCGCAATGGTGGGTGGAAGCCCTTCTGGGCAGCACTGGGCGCATCGCTCCTTGTCCTTCTGCCGCTGGTGGGCGGCACGGTGCTTTTGAGCCGCCAGCGGCTTTCTCTCCAGCTCCGTCAGACGGCGCACAGCCAGAGCGGGGTGCCCATCCAGCCACAGACCCCCGACCCCATGACCCTGCTGATCTGCACCGTTCCCGCCGAGCCGGACGCTCTGCCCGGATTTTTGCTCTGCGGGCTGGACGCTGCACAAAAACAGATCTCTCTGCTGGCACTGCCCGCACAGCTGGAGGTCACCTTTGCACAAAAGCCCGCCACCCTTGCAGAATGCTATGCCGCCGCCGGGCCGGCCCGCTGCCGTCAGGCACTGATGCAGCTGTTCGCATTGCCGGAGGACACCCACTATCTGGCACTTTCAGACGCCGTGCTTCAGCGCATCGCCGACCGCTACGGCGCGGTGCGGGTCAGCCTTTCCGGTGCGTTGTCTGCCGACCAGCTCGCCCGGCTCGGGCACAGCGGCGCGGTTCAGGCGCTTTTAGCATCGGACGCGCAGGAGCTGCTGCGCCGGATGGATGCCGATGTGTTTTCTCCCGCCGCAGCGGGTGCCGTACGCGCCGCCGTCTGGGATGCCTTTGTGCGGCAGAACCGCGAGCTTCTGCCCTCCACCCTGCCCGGCGCTCTGCGCACGTATAGTTCTTCTCTGCTCACCGACCTGACCGCACTGGACCAGATCACGCTGGAGCATATTCTGCAATCTCTGGCGGCAGAGGATGTCTCGGTCCGCGCGGCCGTCTGCCCCGGTGAGATGGATGCCGCGACCGGCCGTTACCGCCTTGCCTCCTCGCACAGCTGACGCAGCGCCCTGCCCACTGCCGGGCAGTCCGCGTCCCGCAGCGAGCCATAACCCAGAACCAGCGTTCCTGCGGTCTCTGCCCGCGCCGCACCCGTCAGCTCGTAATCGCTCAAAAGACCCAGCCGGATCCCTTGTGCCTGTGCTGCGGAACGCAGTGCCGCATCCGGCGGGGCATCGTGCAGCTTTGCCAGCAGATGCAGCCCGGTGTGCAGTCCGGTCAGGGTCAGCTCGCCCGCGCCGAACGCTTCTTCCAGCGCGGTGCACAGTGCATCCCGGCGCGCCTTGTACGCCACGCGTTCCCGTGCCAGATGCCGGGTAAAATAGCCCTCGTTGATGAACCGTGCCAGTGTCTGCTGTTCAAACCGGCTGACCGTGCCGGAATAGAGCCGGTATTTCTGCTGCCACGCCCCCAACAGCTGGCGGGGCAGCACCATGTAGGCGATGCGGATGCCCGGTGTCAGGCTGCGCGAGCAGGTAGAAAGATACACCACCGCGCCGTCTGCTCCCGCCATGCCCTGCAAGCTGGGCAGCGGGCGGGTGTCGAAACGGAACTCCGAATCGTAATCGTCCTCAATGATATACCGCTGCCCCGGCTGGCGCGCCGCCCAGTGCAGCAGCTCAGCGCGCCGCCCCGCAGGCATCGTGACCCCGGTGGGGAACTGATGGCTGGGGGTCACATAGCAGGTCGCGGCATCCGACGCGTTCAGCGCCCGGATGGACAGCCCGTCCGCATCCACCGGCAGGCAGCGGCAGGCAACGCCGTTGTTCTCCAGCACCTGTTTGGCGCGGGGGTAGCCGGGCGTTTCCACCGCCGCCGGGCCGGGCAGGAGCGGTGCCAGCAGCCCCAGCAGATATTCCACGCCGGCACCCACCACGATCTGCCCGGGCGTGCACTGCACCCCTCGGTATTCTGCCAGATAGTCCGCCAGTGCCCGGCGCAGCTCCGGATCCCCCTGCGCATCTCCAGGCCCCAGAAGCTCCGGCGAGGAGTAGAGCAGCTCCTTTTGCAGGCGCGCCCATGTCCGGAACGGGAACAGTTCCGGGTCGATGCCGCGGGTGGAAAGGTCGAACCGGGGCGGCACGGGCGCAGCGGCCGGTTCCTCCGGCGTCGCATCCGCCGGGCGGGGCGGCAGCGCCGGGTATTCCTGCACATAAAAGCCGCTGCGCTCCCGCGGCAGCAGGTATCCTTCGGCGGTGAGCAGCTGGTACGCCGCATCCACCGTATTGACCGACACCGAAAGCTCCTGTGCAAGCCGCCGCTTGCCGGGCATCCGGGTGCCCGCTGCCAGTGTGCCGCTGCGCACTTCCCCGGCAAGGCTGCGGTAGAGCTGCTCGTAGAGCGGCACGCCGGACTGTGCATCCAGTGCTGTCGTCAAATGAACCATAAATTCGCCCTCCCTTTGCGCCTTTTGACCAACTGACCCCACAAAAAAACTTTATTCTGGGTATTTTCATGGGTTCAGTTCTGCGTATAATAGGAGCATACCCGTTGGGAAAGAAAATGTCAAGCGGCCGGGTATTTTTGTGAAACGGAGGGTCTTTTGATGTCTACTGCCGCGATGTGGCTGCTGCTTGCAGCCGTTGTCGTTCTGATTCTTTTTACCAGTGTGCTGTACAAGCGCAGCTTCACCGTGCATGAGCTGGCACTCACCGGCGTGATGGCTGCCCTGAGCCTTGTTGCCTACCTGTTCTTCCGGATCCCGTTCTACGGCGGCTCCTCCTTCCACCTGGGCAACACCTTCACTGCGCTGACCGCCCTGCTGCTGGACGGTGTCTCGGGCGGTCTAGCTGGTGCCATCGGTCTGGCGCTGGCCGATCTCCTTGCCGGAGACCCCGGCTACGCCGTGACCACCTTCGTGCTCAAGTTCCTCATCGGCATCACCTGCGGCGCGGCGGCGCACAAACTGTTCCGTCTGCGCAAGCTGAACAAAACCAGCCCCGGTTATCTGGTCAAGGTGACTCTCTCCGCCGCGTCCGGTCTGCTGCTCAACGTCCTGACCGACCCCTTTCTGGGCTACTTCCGCAATGTGTACATCTTCGGGCAGGAATACACGGTCGCACAGGCGCTGACCAAGATCTCCGGCGGTGTGACCTTTGTGAACAGCATCGCTTCCACCGCCTGTGTCGTGATCCTGTATCTCGCACTGCGCCCTGCACTGGAACGCGCAAAGCTGCTGGACCGATAAAATAAGCGCATACAAAAACGCTCCTTCCGAAGCTCGGAAGGAGCGTTTTTTCAGGTTATTTCAGGATCACTTCACCGTTTTCGTCCGCATCCACGGTCAGGCTGCTGCCCGAAGCCAGCGTGCCCTCGATCAGGCGCTCGGCAGCGGGATCCTCCACCGCCTTGCGGATGACCCTGCGCAGATCACGCGCGCCGAACTTGCCGCCCTCGGCCTTTGCGACCAGCGCCTTGAGCGCCGCCGGGGTATAGCTGTATGCGATGCCCTTGGCATCCATGCCGGCCTTGTACTCGTCCAGCATCAGTGCCGCGATACCCTCCAGTGTCTGCTCGCTCAGCGGCTTGAAGGCGATGACCTCATCCACGCGGCCCAGAAATTCCGGGCGCAGGAACTGTGCCAGTGCCTTGCGGGTCTTTTCCTCGCTGAGCTGTTCCTCGCTCTTGTTGAAGCCAAGCCCGCCGGTACTGCGGTCACTGCTGCCCGCATTGGAGGTCATGCAGATGACCGTGTTGGAAAAGTCCACCGTGCGTCCCTGCGCATCGTTGATCTTGCCTTCGTCCAGGATCTGCAGCAGGATGTTCATCACATCCGGGTGAGCCTTTTCGATCTCGTCGAACAGCACCACGCTGTAGGGGCGGCGGCGCACCTTTTCGGTGAGCTGACCGCCCTCCTCATAGCCGACGTAGCCCGGGGGCGAGCCGATCATGCGGGAGACCGCATACTTTTCCATATACTCGCTCATATCCAGCCGGATCAGCGGATCGGGGCCGTCGAACAGCTGACTTGCCAGCTGCTTGACCAGCTCGGTCTTGCCCACGCCGGTGGGGCCGACAAAGATAAAGCTTGCCGGGCGGCGGCGGCCGGACAGATCAGCGCGGCTGCGCTTGACGGATTGTGCCACCAGATGCACGGCCTCGTCCTGCCCGATGACCTTCTTTTTCAGCTCGGTCTCAAGGCTTGCCAGCTTTGCGAACTCGGTCTCCCGGATCTTGACCGCCGGGATGCCCGTCCACAGCTCGATGACCTTTGCCACATCGTCCATGCTCACACAGATCTCGCTGGCGGCCGCCTGCTTTGCGGGCAGCTCGTGCTCCAGCTGTGCGATGCGGGTCTTGCGCTCGGCGACCCGCTCGTAGTCGATCGGCTCGTTGACGTCTGCCGTTTCCATCTCGGCTTCTTCCTTCTTGAGCGCATCCAGCTCCTTCTGCATCACCAGATATTCCGAGATGACCGGGTGCGCCAGATTACAGCAGGCACACGCCTCGTCCAGCAGGTCGATGGCCTTGTCCGGCAGGTAACGGTCGGTGATATACCGCTCGCTCAGGGTGACCGCAGCGCTCAGGACGTCCGCAGGCACCTGCACATGGTGGTGCTGCTCATAATAGCGCTTGATGCCGTTCATCACAGCAAGGGTATCCGCCACACTGGGTTCTTCCACCCGCACCGGCTGGAAGCGGCGCTCCAGCGCCTGATCCTTTTCGATATACTTGCGGTACTCGTTGAAGGTCGTCGCGCCGATGACCTGGATCTCGCCGCGGGAAAGCGCAGGCTTCAGGATATTGCCCGCATTCATCGCGCCCTCGCTCTCACCTGCCGAGGTGATGGTGTGGATCTCGTCGATGAACAAAATGATGTTGCCCGCCGCCTTCACCTCGCTCAGCAAGCCCTTGACCCGCTGCTCGAACTGGCCGCGGAACTGGGTGCCCGCCACAAGGCTGGTCAGATCCAGCAGGAAGATCTCCTTATCCTTCAGCCCTGCCGGGACTTCGCCCTTTGCGATGCGCTCCGCGATGCCTTCTGCAATGGCGGTCTTGCCCACGCCCGCCTCACCGATGAGGCAGGGGTTGTTCTTCTGGCGGCGGCTCAAAATCTGGATGGTGCGGTAGATCTCGCGGTCACGCCCGATGATATCATCCAGCTTGCCCTCCCGCGCCTTGCGGGTCAGGTTCTCGCAGTAGGTGTCCAGAAATTTGCGGCGGGGCGGCTTTTTGCCGTTCTTGCGGTCGGCAGACTTCTTTTCCTCGTCCGGTTTCGCACTGCCCGACATCCCCAGCGGAAAGGTCGCATTGCTGCCCGGCACCAGATCCTCATCCATGCCGTCTGCCTCTTCGCCCATGCCGCCGCCCATGTTCATCATCATAGAGAGCGGGTTCATATCCCCCATCTCTTCCATCATGCTTTCCATCCGGCTCTCCATGTTGTCCAGATCCTGCTCGGACATGCCGAACTGCTTCATCAGGTCATCCACCGGCTTGATGTGCAGC
The DNA here is from genome assembly GCA_964619455.1 of uncultured Faecalibacterium sp. Taxonomy (GTDB): domain Bacteria; phylum Bacillota; class Clostridia; order Oscillospirales; family Ruminococcaceae; genus Faecalibacterium. Next base: position 5,876 of record CAZUDU010000025.1, on the reverse strand, counting down.
TCCCGTGCACAGTGCAGGCAGTAACCCTCCTGCTTCATCTGTCCGTTCTCCATCCGCTGGATGAAGATGATCGCGGGGCGTTTTTCGCACCGCACACAGACCATATTTCCTGCCATAGTTCCTCCTTGCTACACCCCTTTACAGAAAGGGGTTGAACAGATTAAACGCTTTATAGTAAAGACTGCTGCTCATCACAGTGTCGTTGAGCACATTGAGATTGCCGCCCGTCAGGACGATCACGCCCCACACCACGCACAGCACCAGATAGATATCCAGCAGTGCCGTCAGCCCTCCGGTCATCCAGCCGAGCCAGCGGTTGACCGTGCCGATCACCGGCAGACGGTTCACCAGCCCCAGCACCGTGACCAGCATACTGACCAGCATCCGCAGCAGGGTGTAAAAGACGAAGAACAGCACCAGCATGATGACCGGGGTCAGCAGCGGCTGCAGGACCTTTTCCACAATGGCATCTGCCAGCACGATGGCGTTGTCTGCCAGGGCACTGTTCACCGTGCGCTCGCACGCTGCCACGATGGATGTGCGGAAGCTCTCCGGCAGAAAACCGGCGTACTTTTCCGCAATGAGAGAAAGATCCACTGCCCCGCCTGCGGCAAGGCTGGTGCTCAGCTGGCTGCGGAAGCCGCCCGCCAGCAGATGCTCGAATACCCACCCGGCGCACGCAGCGGAAAGCTGATGTGCCCCCAGCAGGCTGATAAAATTCCCGGTGAGCTGCACCACCGATGCCAGAAACCCTTTGCGGGCATACCGGAGGATGAGTACGAGCCACACCACTGTGCATAGGATATCAAAAAGAAATGACGGATTCTTGAACATACCTTAAATTTCCCTGTTCGTTTCTTTGGGGTGCCGGTCATTGCGCGGGTTCAGTTTCCGGCGGGGTAAGCAGCTGCACCGTGTTCCCGCAGAAGACCAGTGTCTGCTTGCCGGCAAGCAGTGCCTGCGGGCGCACAGCAAGGGACTGTTCCCATTGATATTCGCCCGCGGCATCAAAGCATTCCACGGCGTTGTCGGTCAGCAGATAAAAGCCCTCTGCGCTGCGCACGATGCGGTTTGCCGACGGCACGCCCCCGCTGAACTGAACATTCAGCTGTGCGTCCAGCAGCACTGCCGTGCAGAGCTGCCCGTTTTCCAGCAAAAGCGCGGCGCCCTCCTCGCCGACCGAAACACAGGCAAGCTGACCGGCCGTAAAATCATAAGCTGCCGTTTCGCCTGCAGCATCGTAAAGCACAGCGCGATCCTCAAACACTGCCAGCAGCCGGTCTTGCGAGAGCCAGCCCAGCCACTGCGGCGTTGTCTGCGCCGTTCCAAGGCAGACCGGGTCGCCCTGCGCAAGATCCAGCAGATATACCCCGGTGGAAAGCCTGCCGTCCTTCGCCGTCACCCCGGCCAGTGCAAGGCTGCGGCTGTCCGGCGCAAACGCCATCCGCATGGGGATGCCCTCGGCGCTGGTCAGATCCCAGCTCAGGAGCTGCTCCATCGTGGAAGAGTATACAGTCAGCTTTGCCATGCTGCTCGTGTTGTCGGTCACGATCGCGAGCTGCCCGGCATCCGCCACTGCGCACAGATAAATGCTGTGCTCCATCGTTTTAGTATACAGATTCTGGGTGCGGCTCTCCACCCGCAGCTCGGTGCCGGAGCGGTTGTACAGCACAAAGCGGGTCTTGCCCGCCGCCAGTGCCGGGCGGGCATACCCGCTCTGGATGCTGTTGATGCGGCTGCCGCCCTCCGAATAGACCACACAGCTGTCCTCGCCCATCAGGACGAACCCGCCGGAAAGCGGCTCGGCCGCCCAAAGCTCCGTGATGCCGGTCTGCTGGGGGAAGCCCGCCTGCGGGGTCAGCAGGATCTGCACGGTATCGACCAGATCCTTTGCCCGGACGATGGAGGTGCCCACCATGCCGGTGGCAAACGCCACGATCAGGGTCAGTGTGACCACGATGACCGCCGTGCGGCGCAGCCTGCGGTTGCGCGCACGGGTGCGCGCCGCATCCAGATATTCTACCCGCCCCTGCGACAGCGGTTCGCCGTCTGCGGAGCGGTCTCTGTGCCGAAATTTGCTCATGAAACCTCCCTGCCCCTCTGTTTCCATTCGCTTTTGGGAGCCGTCAGATGCCCTCATCGTACTCCACGCTCTTCAAGAACAGCCCTTTTGCGGGCAGCGTGGGGCCTGCCTTGCTGCGGTCGCGGCTGGCAAGGATACCGGGGATCTCGCCCGGCGCTAGCCTGCCCGCGCCCACCTCACACAGGGTGCCTGCCAGAATGCGCACCATGTTATAGAGGTAGCCGTCCGCCGTCACCTCTACCGTCACCTCGTCCCCGCTGCGCTGCACGCTGCACGCGGTGATGGTGCGCACGGTATCGCCGTGCGCCGCCGCCGAACTGCCCGCCGCACACAGGGCGAGAAAATCATGGGTCCCGACAAATTTCTGCGCTGCTTCGTTCATCCGCACCTCGTCCAGCCGCCGGGGGATGCGGGTATAGTACGCCGCATCAAAGGGCGAGTCGATGGGGTGGTTGTGGATGCGGTAGCGGTAGGTCTTGGTGTGCGCGGCATACCGCGCGTGGAAGTCCTCCGGCACGATGCGCGCCGCCAGGACCCGGATATCCGGGGGCAGATGCTGGTTCAGCGCCAGCGGCAGCTTTGCCGGGGGGATACGGGTATCCGAATGGAAGTTGAGCATAAAGCCCAGCGCATGGACGCCCGCATCGGTGCGGCTGCACCCCTTGATGTCGGGGCGCTCACCCAGTACTTCTTCCAGTGCATCCTGAAAGGTCTGGGCAACGCTGCGCCCATTGGGCTGCACCTGAAAGCCGCAGTAATTCGTGCCATCGTAGGCCAGTGTAAGAAGAAAATTCATCATAATCCCTGTGAAAATCCGAGATCGTTATCGTATCCGGAAAAGCCGCCGCTTCGTATCCCGGCTCCCCCTTTGGGAAAGCCTCTCCCCGACCGGGGAGAGGCAAGCCCGAAACTTCAAACTTTTCCGTATCGCCTAAAAGCACTTCTTAAAAATTCGGGAAGACCATCCGGCTTGCAAGGATGACCGCAAAGCAGGCGATGCACACTGCAAGGCTGATGTAGTCCTGCTTTGTGCACTTGAGCACCTTGAGCCGGGTGCGGCCGTCACCGCCGCGGTAGCAGCGGCACTCCATCGCCATGGCCAGCTCGTCCGCCCGGCGGAACGCCGAGATGAACAGCGGGATCAGAACCGGCACCAGCGCCTTGACGCGCTCGGTCATCTTGCCGGTGTCCAGCTGTGCGCCGCGCGCCTTCTGTGCGTTCATGATCTTATCGGTCTCCTCGATCAAGGTCGGGATGAACCGCAGCGCGATGCTCATCATCATGGCAAGCTCATGCACCGGGAAGTGCAGCTTGCCCAAGGGTTTGAGCAGCTGCTCGATGGCATCGGTCAGCACGATGGGGCTGGTGGTGTAGGTCAGAAGGCTCGTGCCTGCGATCAGCGCCATGACGCGCACCGCCATCAGCACGGCATAGCGCACGCCCTCGGCGTAGACCGTCAAAAACCACAGCCGGAACAGCGGCTCGCTCTCGCCCGTGACAAAGAACAGGTTCAGCACCGCCGTGAACAGCACGATGGGCAGGATCGGCTTCAGGCTTTTGCCGATCATCTTGGCGGGGATGCTGGCGGCCTTGTACATCGCAGCAAGGAACAGGATGGACAGCGTCAGCCCCAGCGGGTTGGAAGCTGCGAACAGCAGCACGATATAAACGATGGTCATGACCAGCTTCAGGCGCGGGTCAAACCGGTGCACCAGACTGTTGCCCGGAAAGTGCTGACCGATGGTGATATCTCTCAGCATTTGCCCGCACCTCCTTCCTGTGCAGCCTTTTCCGCATCGCGGCGCTGCTTTGCCTGCTGGATCATCTTGACGGCATACGGGATGGTGTACACGTCCGCCGGAACGTCGATGCCCATCTCCCGCAGCTTCAAAAAGATCTTGGTCACCTGCGGCACGCTCAGACCCAGCCGCAGCAGCTCCGGCGCACGGGCGAACACCCGCTCCACCGTGTCGTACATGGCGACCTTCTTATCTGCCATCACCAGCACGCGGTCGGCGTACTTGGCAATGTCCTCCATGCTGTGGGAGACCAGCAGCACGGTCGTGCCGGTCTTTTTGTGGTATTCCTTCACCTCGGACAGGATATCGTCCCGTCCTTCCGGGTCAAGGCCCGCCGCAGGCTCGTCCAGCACGAGGATGCGGGGCTTCATTGCCATCACGCCTGCCACGGCGACCCTGCGCTTCTGACCGCCGGACAGCTCAAAGGGGCTGCGTTCCAGCAGGGCCGGATCCAGCTTGACAAAGGCGGCAGCCTCCCGCACGCGGCGGTCGATCTCCGCTTCGTCCAGCCCCATATTTTTGGGACCAAACGCGATATCTTTATAACAGGTCTCCTCGAACAACTGGTACTCCGGGTACTGGAACACCAGACCGGTCAGGAACCGGAAATCCCGGATCTTATCCGGCTCTGCCCACAGATCTCTGCCATCGATGACGATGCGCCCGCTCGTGGGGCGGTTCAGGCCGTTCATGTGGGTGATGAGGGTGGATTTGCCGGAGCCGGTCGCGCCGATGATGCCGACAAAATCCCCTTCTTCTACGCTGAAGCTCACATCGTCCAGTGCCGTGACTGCGGTGGGCAGCCCGGGGTTGTAGACGTAGCTCAGATGCTCTACTTTGATGATCTCTGCCATGTTGTCCACTCCCCCTTACTTCAGCAGTTCATACAGGGCCTGTGCGCACTCGCCCGCGTCGATGATGCCCTCCGGCATGGGGATGCCTGCCTTGACCAGCTCATCCCGCAGTTCTGCCGCCTGCGGCACATCCAGATGCAGCGCGCGCACTTTTTCGGTCTGGCTGAACACCTCTTTGGGGGTGCCCTCCATCACGACCTTGCCCTTGCTCATCACGAGCACGCGGTCCGCCTGCGCCGCTTCTTCCATATAGTGGGTGATGGACACCACCGTGATGCCCATGTTTTTGTTCAGGTGGTGGATGGTCTGCATGACCTGCTCCCGCCCGCGCGGATCCAGCATGGCAGTGGCTTCGTCCAGGATCAGGCAGTCCGGGCGCATTGCCACCACGCCCGCAATGGCGACCCGCTGCTTCTGCCCGCCGGACAGGTTGTGGGGCGCACGGGTGCGGTAGTCGTAGATGCCCGCCATCTTCATGGACTCGTCCACGCGGCGGCGCATTTCCTCCGGCGGAACGCCGAGGTTCTCCAATGCAAAGGCAACATCCTCCTCGACTACCGTGGCAACGATCTGGTTGTCCGGGTTCTGGAACACCATGCCCACCGTCTGGCGGATATCATACAGTTTGTCATCGTCTGCGGTGTCCATGCCCTCCACCAGCACGGTGCCCTTCTCCGGCAGGAGAATGGCATTGAAGTGCTTGGCAAGGGTGGACTTGCCGCAGCCGTTCGCGCCCAGCACCGCCACAAATTCGCCGCGGCGCACGCTCATGGACACCTCATCCAGCGCATAGACCGGCTGTTCGGTGTCATAACGGAATTTCAAATCCTTTGCAGTTAAAATCGTAGTTTCCATTTTTGTGTTCTCTTTCTGGTGGTGCGTCCTTCTGAAAAAGGGCTGTACCCCAAATACAAGTGAAATTCGTTAAGCATCCTCGCCCTCTCAGTCTCGTCATTTCATTCCTCGCCAGCTCCCCCAAAGGGGGAGCCAAGAAATGTAAACCGAGAGCGTCTTGCCTCTCCCTTTGAAAGACTTCCCCCGGCCGGGGGAAGATGTCGCGATAGCGACAAAAAGGGGAACGAGGCGGCATTGCGTAAGCAATGACGGAGAGGGCGAGAATGTTTTACTCCTCCCAGATCG
>CAZUDU010000024.1:0-15950 GCA_964619455.1 uncultured Faecalibacterium sp. | reverse complement strand
GTGTCGAAGTGCTTTTTCCACTGGTTCGCCACAAAGCAGATCAGCTGATCCATCACCGGCTGACCGTAGGTGTCCCGCAGGTGTGCGCCATCGTCCAGCGACACCAGCGCCACGGCAGCGATGCGCCCCTGCTGCGCCCACTGCGCCAGCTTGGAAGCGACCACCGTTTCCAGATAGCGGCGGTTGAACACGCCGGACAGGAAATCGCGGTTCATGTCCTCGCGGCAAAGCTCCCTCTCGCGGGCGGTCATCCGGTCCTCCGGCAGGACATTGCCTGCCAACGGCGAGGTCATGGTCAGCATCCACTGCCTGCCCTCTGCCGTCAGGGTACGGCGCAGCACGCAGTCCACTCGGCCGCCGCGCAGCTCGTAGTCCACCTGCATCCCGTCGTCCTGCCAGCCTGCGTCCGGCTGCACTTCGGTCAGGGCAACGGTTTCAAATACCGCCCGTGCCGCCTGTGCAAAGCCTTGCAGGTCTTGCTCGGTCCATTCATTTTTCATTTTTCATTTCCCCATCATCATCCCACGCCGTTTCTCCTGCGGCGCACACGTTGGCGCTTCCCGGAAGTACCGGAAACGCATAGTCGCATTATACCATTTCTGTCGGAATTATTCCAGCAAAACGCACAATTTTTCGTTAAACTTTTTACAATCCTGACATTCTGTTCAAATGACAGGGAAGTTCTTTACCCGATCAGGTGCGGAAGGTCACTTCGCACTCGGTGCGGATGGCCTTTGCCAGCGCCGCCTTGTCGAAGCCTGCCGCCGCACGCCATGCCCAGTTGCCGCCCAGCTTGCCCGGGGTGTTCAGGTGCGCTTCGGCACCCAGACCCAGCCAGTCATACATGGGGATGATGGCGGTATCCGCCACCGAGCCGAGCGCCGCACGCAGCATCGCGATGCGGGCATCGTCCGTCTTGACTGCCGCCAGCTCCTTGGCGGTGGGCTTAAGGCCGGTCAGGCGCAGATAGACTGCTGCATTTGCCTTTTCGGCAGCGGATGCGCCGTTCTCCCACCAGTCGGCCAGCGTGGTGTTGTCGTGGGTGCCGGGGTAGACTACGCAGTTCTTGATGTGGTTATGGGGCAGGTATTCGTTGTCACCGCCGCCAAAGCCGAACTGCAGCACCTTCATTCCGGGGAAGGTGCTCTCTGCCAGCAGTTCGCGCACGCTGGGGAACAGCTCGCCCAGGTCCTCGGCGATGATGGGCAGCTTGCCCAGTGCGGCTTCCAGCGCACGGAACAGATCCATGCCGGGGCCGTTCTCCCACTTGCCGGTCTTTGCGGTGGGGCTTTCTGCCGGGATCGCCCAATAGGTGTCGAAGCCGCGGAAGTGGTCGATGCGCAGCAGATCGTAGATGCCCAGCGCATGGCGCACCCGGCGGATCCACCATGCGTAGCCGGTCTGCTTGTGATACTGCCAGTCATACAGCGGGTTGCCCCAGAGCTGACCGTCTGCCGAGAAGTAATCCGGCGGGCAGCCTGCCACGCGGGCAAAGCGGCCCTCGCCGTCCAGCTCGAACAGCGCACCGCCCACCCATGCATCCACCGAGTCGGCAGAAACGTAGATGGGGATATCGCCCAGGATCTTCACGCCCTTTTCGTTGGCGTAGTGCTTGACCGCCTGCCACTGGGCCGCAAATTTGTACTGCACGAACTTCCAGAAGCCGATCTCCTCGGCATTCTCGGCGGCGAACTGTGCCAGCGCCTGCGGGTCGCGCAGACGGTAGGGGCGATCCCACTCGACCCAGTTCTTCATCTCGTTGGCGGTCTTGAGCGCCATGTACAGGGCATAGTCCTCCAGCCATGCTTCATTCGCAAGGGTGAAGGCATAGTAATCGTCCGGGAAATAGTGCTCGCAGCCGTGCACGCCCCCGCACTTTTTGAGCCATGCCGCATACGCCGTGCGCAGCAGCTTGTAGCGGCTGGTGTACAGGGTGCCGTAATCCACCTCCAGCGCATTTTCGCCCCAAGGCTCCGCCTTGAGCTGCGCTGCGGTGAGCAGACCTTCCTTCTTCAGGGTCTCCAGATCCACAAAATAAGGGTTGCCCGCAAACGCCGAGCAGCTCTGGTAAGGGCTGTCACCGTAGCCGGTAGGGCTGAGGGGCAGCAGCTGCCAGATCTTCTGCCCTGCTGCAGCAAGGAAATCCACAAACTCAAATGCCGCTTTGCCAAAGCAGCCGATCCCATAGGGGCCGGGCAGGCTGGACACCGGCATCAAAATACCACTTTCACGCATGATCGTACTTCTCCTCATTGTTTTTTCCGGGGATAATTGTTAATTCTTATCATAACATAAGTGAAGGCTATTTTCCACAGGCAAAAATCGTGGTATACTTAGTTTTACCGGCCAGCCCCGCCGTCCGTTCCCGGCGGCATCTGGTCTGCACCGGAACTGTCCGTGCTGTCCCGCAAATGCCGGGAATCTGCACACCGCAGTTCATTCTATCTTCACAGCACACAGGAGGAACCTACCGGATGCACTGCACCGAAAAACTGTTTGAAACGGATGCCTTTTGCACCGAATGCACCGCACAGATCCTTGCCGCCGAACCGGACGGGAAGGGGAGCGGGCGCATCGCGCTGGACCGCACCGTATTTTACCCGGAGGGCGGCGGCCAGCCCGCCGACCGGGGCAGCCTGACCCTTGCGGACGGCACTGTGCTCGCCGTCACCGACGTCCACGAGAGCGCCGGGATCCTCTGGCACCGCGTGGACACCCTGCCCGCAGCCGCCCAGCCCGGCGCTGGCGTGACCGCCTGCATCGACTGGGCGTGGCGGTTCGACAAGATGCAGCAGCACACCGGCGAGCACATCCTGTCCGGCATCCTGCACCAGCTCTACGGTGCGGAGAACGTCGGCTTCCACATCGGCTCGGAAGCCGTCCGGATGGACACCAGCATCCCGCTTTCTGCCCAGCAGCTGCGGGAGGCCGAGCTTGCCGCCAACCGCATCGTCTGGCAGAACGTGCCGGTGGTCATCCATTACCCCACGCCGGAACAGCTGGCGCAGCTCACCTACCGCAGCAAAAAGGAGATCGCCGGGCAGGTGCGCATCGTCGAGATCCCCGGTGCGGATGTCTGTGCCTGCTGCGGCACCCACACCGCCTTTTCCGGGCAGGTGGGGCAGATCAAGATCCTTGCCGCCGAAAACTATAAAGGCGGCGTGCGGCTGAGCGTCGTCTGCGGCGAGCGCGCACTGCTGGCAGCGCAGGCAATGCGGGAACGGCAGGCAGACATCGGCGCACTGCTCTCTGCCAAAGCCGACCAGACCGCCGTGGCGGTGCACCGCATCTACGACGAATACACCGCCCTCAAGTTCAACCATTTCGGGCTGTGCGGGCAGCTATTCGACGCGCTGGCGGCGGCGGTGGCCCCCGGCGAGGATGTCATCCGCACTGTGCCCGGACTTGACCCGGATGGGCTGCACCGGCTTGCGGTGCGCCTGAGCGAAGCCACCACCGGTTTGTGCGTGGCACTGACCGAGAACGAAAAGGGGACAGGGTACTGCATCGCCCAGAGCGGCGGGGATGTGCGCGCCCTGACCAAAGCCCTGAACGCCGCCCTGAACGGACGCGGCGGCGGCAAGCCCGGCATCTGTCAGGGCAGCTGCACCGCGACACCGCAGCAGGTAGAAGAATTTCTGAAGGCACAGTAAGGCTCCCGCGGCGCTCGTCCCCTCAGGGGAGAGCCAAGACCGAAAAGATGACGTTTTCCGCTTTGCCCTTGCCTCTCCCAAAGGGAGAGGCAGATCGACACAAAGTGTCAGGACGGAGAGGGCGAGGGCGTTCGACAAACCATAAAAACACAAGGAGAATCAATTACTATGAGAATGCGTTTCAAACCCTATGCACATGACGAGCTGATGGCAGCCGATTTCCACGTTCACGAGCCGCTGATCTGGGGCGGCAAGTGGCACGGGCAGTACGCCCGCCCCGAGCAGCCCTTTATGCTGGAGCTGGGCTGCGGCAAGGGCGGCTTCATCTCGCAGCTTGCTTCTGCGCACCCGGAGAACAACTATCTGGGCATCGACATCACCGATAAGGTGCTGATCCTTGCCAAGCGCAAGATCGAGGCCGCTTACGCCGAGGCCGGCCGCCCCATCGACAACGTGAAGATCATGAGCACCGACATCGAGCGCATCAAAGGCGTGATCTGCGCCGAGGATACGGTCAGCCGCATCTACATCAACTTCTGCAACCCGTGGAGCAAGAACGGCTCCTCCCACAAGCACCGCCTGACCTACCCCCGCCAGCTCATCAACTACCGCGAATTCCTCAAGGACGGCGGCGAGATCTACTTCAAGACCGATGACGACGATCTGTTCCGTGACAGTCTGGAGTACTTCCCGGCATCCGGCTATGAGATCGAGTGGATGACCTACGACCTGCACGAAAACGAGCCGGAATGGAACATCCGCACCGAGCACGAGGGGATGTTCACCGAGATGGGCATCAACATCAAGGCTCTGATCGCCCGCAAGAAGCCCGGCAACGACAGCGTGACCTGGATCGAGCCGAAGATCCTCAAGCGGATGGCCGCCGAGGCAGAAGCCGCAAAGGCTGCCGAGGAAGCAGGCGAAGCCAATGTCTGATCCGTGCGAGGTCTGCCTGAACAACCTCTGCGATGAATACGGCAGCTACTACTGTGCGCAGGGCGGCCAGCTGGACGAGGACGAGATGGCGCGCTATCTCTCCCACGCTACCGCTGCCTGCCCCTTCTTTGAGCCGGGGGACGAGTATTCCATCGTGAGAAAACAGAATTGAGGTGGCTGCTTACGTCTTTTCTTTTTGAAACTGTGATCGGCGGCTTTTCGCTGTATCAGCTTTTGGCTTACTTTCTGATCTATTCCTGTCTGGGCTGGTGTCTGGAGGTCATCTATGCCGCTGTCACCACCGGCAGCATCATCAACCGCGGCTTTCTGAACGGCCCTGTCTGCCCCATCTACGGCTTTGGCATGGTCCTGGTGCTGCTGTTGCTGACTCCGCTTTCCCACAACACCATCCTGCTGTATCTGGGCGGCGTGATCCTGCCCAGCGCGCTGGAGCTTGCGGGCGGCTGGGCGCTGGAAAAGCTCTATCACACCCGCTGGTGGGATTACAGTGATCGCCCGTTCAACATCGGCGGCTACATCTGTTTGCAGTTCAGCCTGCTGTGGGGCGTCGGCACCCTTGTGATGATGCGGGTCGTGCACCCCTCCATCGCCGGGCTGGCGGATCTGGTTCCGGAGCTTGTGGGACTGATCCTGATGTTCGTGCTGTACCTGGTCTACGCGGTGGACGTTGTGGCGACTGCCATCTCTGCCGCCGGGCTGGCTGAAACGCTGGATACGATGGAGCAGCTGGCAGACGGTCTCCACGACATCAGCGATGCGATGAGCGACATCCTTGCCATCACTGCGATGAACACCGACCAGAAGCTGGACGAGAGCCGCTTGCAGCTCAAGCTTGCGGCTGCCGAGCTGCGGGATTCTGCCCCGGATACCAAGGAAGCACTCGCCGCAATGCGCGCCAAGGCCGCAGAAGCACGCGAGACTGCACGCCGGATCTCGGAGGAGAACCGCCTGAACGCGTCCGAAGCCGCCAACGCCGCAAAGCTCGCCGCCAAAGGCACCGCCGAACGCGCTGCCGAGCTGCTGCGGCTGGAAGAGCTTTCCGAAGAGCTGGTGCAGCGCTCGGAAGAGCTGCGCAGACGCGTCCTCAGGATGCCCCGCATCGTGGGTCAGCGCCGTATGCTCCGCGCGTTCCCCCGCATGAAGCACGGCAGCAAGAAAACTTCGTTGTCTGCACTGCGCCTGAACCAGCGGCACAAAGAGGACAGCCCCAAAAAGTGATCTCAAACAAAAAAGAGACAGATGACCCGGAACGGATCATCTGTCTCTTTTTTTCATTGCTCAGCCCCAGAGCCGGGCAGGGTATTCACCGTTTTCCGTCTTGCGGGCAATGGCGTCCACCACCAGCGGCTTATCCTCGCGGTAGGTCACGCCGAACCAGCGGTCGGTGCTTTGCAGCACACGGATCTTTGCCTTGTGCTCCTCGATCAGCTCAGTGACTACCAGCGGCAGGAAGTACTCGCACTTGAGGGGGTTCTTTTGCAGGTTCTGGCTCAGCCAGCCCGCAAATCGTTTTTCTGCCTCGGTCAGAAAGCTCTTGCCAAAGCCCCACAGGTTCATGCTGACCAGCGTATCCCCGGGCAGCTCGACCCAGCTTGCACCGTCATCCTCGGTGAAATGGATGCCACCCGCATAGGTCTCGATGCGGGTGCGCTCGGTCACGCTCTGCAAGGTTCCGTCCGGCTCGGTCACACACACGCCGCGCGCCACACTGCCGTTCTCCGATACGGTGTTCTTCAGCAGATAGCTCACCATGCAATAATCGTAGAATTCCCCGTCCTCGTGGGTGGACAGGTAATCGTACATCACCCGGAAAGCTTCCGGGCCGTAGTAATCGTCCGCATTGATGACCGCAAACGGGCCATCGATGAGAGGCTTTGCCGCCAGCACCGCGTGGCAGGTGCCCCACGGCTTGACCCGCCCCTCCGGGATGGCAAAGCCTTCCGGCAGGTTCTCCAGCTTCTGGAAGGCGTACTTGACCTCCATCGCCTTGGACACGCGATCCCCCAGCACCTCACGGAAGGTCTGCTCCATCTCTTCCTTGATGACAAAGATGACCGTTTCAAACCCCGCACGGCGTGCGTCGTACAGGGAATAGTCGATGATGACCTGCCCGTTCGGCCCCACCGGGTCGATCTGCTTCATACCGCCGTAGCGGCTGCCCATGCCTGCTGCCATGACTACCAATACCGGTTTATTCATATCCTGCATCCTCCTGCCTGCGCCATGCGCCGGTCGAATATTCTGAGAACATTATACTCCTGTTTGGGCAGGGGAACAAGACAGTTCTTGATCCGCAGTTCCCTGATCCTCTCTTTCCAAGACAGTCATTCTTCCAAATCGCAACTTTTAGTTGCAATATTTTGAATTTTATCTTGTCAACCTCTTGTTTTTGGCAGGATATTATTGTATAATACCCTCGTCAAGCGCAAGCGACGCTTGCCTTTGTCCGATTCTTTTGGAATCATTCCCTTGTCAATTGATTTTTATCTGTCATAAAAAAGGAGCTTTCATCATGAACGAAACCGTCAGCAAGCGTTTCATGCTTTATTTCCGCCTGATGCTTCTGGTCTGGATCCTGATCGCCAATGCCATCGTCCACGTCACCGGGCTGGAGTATAGCTGGCTGATCTTTCTGAGCAACATCATGCTCTTTACGATGGAAGGCGATATCAAGGATCGCCTCATCTCGGTCGAGCTGGGCGGTCTGGTCGGTCTGATCCTGACTGTTGCCGCACTGCTCGCCATCACGGCGCTCACCCCCATTCTGGGCGATTTCTTCGGCTTTCTGCTGCCGCTCGCCGTGGTGCTGTTTATCCTGATCATCCTGCATCCCTACGCACCCAAGGTGCTGAACAATGTGGGCTTTGCTTACCTGACTGTCGCCTGCATCGACGCCAACGCCTTTGCCGATCATCTGGTCCAGTTCTTCGTGACCTTCATCGTCGGCTCTTTGATCTTCAATGTCGGCTGCGTGCTGCTCATGAAGCCCGCCAAGGCGCTCGCACTCAAGAGCGTCGCCAAAGAAACCAACAACTAACCTTTTTCTTCCGGAGAAGCCCTGTGCACCTAACAGCGCACAGGGCTTCTCTGCGTTTGGGGGCAAAAAACCGGACACCCTGCCATACGGTAAGGTGTCCGGTCGCTTTTTTTATTTCTGCGCTGTTTGCAGCAGTGCGTCACGCTCTTGCAGAAGCTGCTGCGCAGAGGGTATCTGTTCCAGCGCCGTCATCCCGCATTCGAGCTTTGCCAATGCCAGAAAGGTCATCCGCTCCGGCAGGGCAAAGCGGCGGGTCAGCGGGCTGGAGAGCCATTCTTCCAGCAGTTCGGCGGTGTCCTCCTCCGGGTCTGCCGGGGTCACACAGTTTTTGGCACAGAGAAGCTGGAACAGCAGATCCCTGTCGTCAGCAGATGTCTGCACCAGCGGGCGCAGCAGCGCAAGCTCTGCCGCCTGCTGCGCGTCCCCCAGCGGCACAAGGCGGCTCTTTGCACGCTTTTCCCGCCGGGCGCGCTCTTTCTCGGTCAAAAATTCCAGCCACTGGATCGTTCTGGCCATCCTCAGTTTCCTCCCATCTGCCGGATGCGGCGGATCAGGTTCTGGTGCGCCGCCCCGTATTTGTCATACACCGGCTGCATCGCCGCGCGGAACCGCTCGATCTCCTCGGCGCTCAGCCGCACTACCGTACACTTTGTACCGATCGCATCCTGTGCTTCGCGTTCGGCTTCCGCCCAGAGCTGCCGCTCGTAGCGGGCGCTTTCCTCGGCGCATTCCCGCAAGATCTGCTGATCCTCTGCGCTCAGCGCATCCCATGTGCTCTGTGCGCACAGCTGCAGCTCCGGGATGCGGCTGTGCGCGTCCAGCGTGATATAGGGTGCCGCCTCCCAGTGGCGTTGGGACGCATACGAAGGCCAGTTGTTCTCAGCACCGTCCAGCGCTTCGGTCTCCAGCTCCGAGTACACCTCGCTGAAGGGCACCGTCACCGGCTGCGCGCCCAGTGCGCGTACCAGATCCTCCATCAGGCTGCTTTCCGCCACCCGGATGCGCAGCCCGGCAAAGTCCTCCAGCTTTGTGATCGCGCCTGTGCGGCTGTAAAAATGCCGTGCGCCTGCGTCATACCATGAAAGCCCCACCACACCGCTGCCGTCCAGCGCGGCAAGGAACTCGTCCCCGATGCCGCCGTCCAGAACCTTCCACAGATGGTCGGCATCCTCGTACAGATACGGAAGCTGAAGGATGTTCAGCAGCGGCACCTCGTCCGCCATGGTCATCACTGATACGCGGGCGAAATCCACCCCGCCGTACTGCATTTGCCGCAGCACGGACGGCTCGTCTCCCAGCTCACCGTTGGAGTAAACATTGATCCGAATGCGCCCGTTCGTGCGCTGTTCCACGAGCTGCGCAAAGCGGCTCGCGCCCTTGGCGGTGGGGTAATCCTCTTCCTGATTTTCCGCATAGGTGAACACATACTCCGGCACCACTGTCCGGTCTTTTTCTGCCGACAGACAGCTGCACAGAACGGCCAGCAGCACTGCCGCGCACAGCCCCAGCACAAGGGCGCTCCGTTTCTTCATGAGGTCTTTTTCCTCCGTTTGCTCTTGGGATGATGCCGGAATGCACAGCGCCCCTTCGTAGATGAGCAAACTACGAAGGGGTGTGTGCAGTTAATGGACACGAAGTCGAAAAAAGGAGAAACGCAATATCTTACTTCGCGGGGTTGATGATCTCCTGAACGTCGGTATCATCGACGTTTTCAGCGCTGACCAGCAGAACACCGGTATCGATGGTCTTTTCAGCAACGGTGCCGCCGTTTGCCAGCTCCAGAGCCGTCTTGACGCCGTCGTAACCCATGTAGTACTGGCGCTGCACGACCGAAGCAACATCGTACTGACCGCTGCGGATCATGGTCTCGATCTCCGAAGAGAAGTCGAAGCCGATCATGGTCACATCGGTGCGCTTTGCCTCGGTCAGACCGGTGACGAAGCCGACGGTGGAACCATTGTTGGGGCCGAACATGCCCTTGATGTTGGGGTAGGTGGTCAGGAAGTCCTGGCAGAAGCCGACTGCCTTGCTGATATCGCCATCATTGACCTTGATGTCATCGGCGAGGATGGTCCATGCAGCGGGTGCAGATGCCGCCCATGCTTCCTTGAAGCCGTTGACACGGTCGGTGATGGTCTGGGAACCGGTGGAGCCGATCTGGATGGCGATCTGGGCTTCCTCGTTCTCGGACAGGCCCTTCTCACGCAGGCGGAGCAGCATCTCTTCGGCGGCAGTCTTGCCGGCCTCTACGTTGTTGGTCATCAGGGCTGCGCTGTAATTATCGCTCTTGATGACGGTATCGACCAGAACGATCGGCATGCCGGACTTGTAAGCCTCGGTGATGGGTGCGTCCAGAGAAACGGAGTCCAGCGGTGCGATCACAACGCCGTCTGCCTGTGCAGAAACAGCGTTCTGGAGCAGGGTCAGCTGGCCCTCGATGTCGGACTCCAGTGCAGTGCCGACCACGACGACGTTGCAGCCCAGATCCTTGCCTGCCTGCTCTGCGCCTGCCTGCAGGACGCTCCAGTACTGGTTGCCCAGGACCTTGACGATGACGTAGATGGTCTTTTCGCCCTCCACTGCGGAGGATGCGGTGGAGGCTGCGGTGGAGCTGCCGCCGCAGGCTGCCAGACCCAGAGCTGCTGCCGACAGACCGGCAGCCTTGATGAAAGCACGACGGGAAATCTTGTTGGTGTTCATACTCATATCTCCTTTTTCATGTTTCAAAGCGTTTTCCAAAACGCATTACTTGCTTTTCTTCAGGCCGAGCAGGCGCTTGATGCCGTCCAGCTGGCCGCCCTTGTTTGCGGTCTGGGATGCGACTGCGATCAGCAGGATGAAGCCGACCACGACCTGCTGCCAGAAGGAGTTGACGCCGTTCAGGTTCAGACCGTTGCGGATGACACCCATCATCAGCGCGCCGATGACCGTGTTCAGGATGGTGCCCTCACCGCCCAGAATGGAGATGCCGCCCAGAACGGAAGCTGCGATGGCTTCCATCTCGTAGCCGTTGCCGGCGGTAGGCTGTGCGCTGGACAGACGGGATGCGACCAGAATGCCGCAGATGGCAGCGGACAGACCGGAGATGCAGTATGCGAACATACGGGTCTTGACCGCGTTGATGCCGGACAGCTTTGCAGCTTCCAGATTGGAGCCGCAGGCGTAGATCTGGCGGCCGATGCGGGTCTTCGCCAGCACGATGCCAAGGATCACAGCGTACACAGCCGTGATGATGACCGAGTAAGGCAGGCCATCGCCGCCGATGCGGCCGCCGCCCAGAATGTAGAACTGTGCCTGGACCTCTTCAGAGGGGATATTGGTGGTGTACAGCGGAGCACCGTTGACCAGAACGTTCGCCATGCCGCGGTAGACCCACTGGGTCGCCAGCGTTGCAACAAAGGGCACAACGCCAAGGATCTCGATGAAGAAACCGTTCATGATACCGGTCAGCACGCCCATGCCAAGGCACAGGATAATGCACAGCCACATGGGCAGACCCATCGTCAGGAAGCTGACCATGATGATGCCGGACAGTGCCATGGATGCGCCTGCGCTCAGGTCGTTGCCGCCGCAGACCAGACAGAAGGACAGGCCGCAGCCGATGATCGTGTAAGTGACCACCTGCTGGAGCAGGTTCTGCAGGTTCGTCACCGCCAGAAACTTGGACGGAGACAGAATGGAGAACACTGCGAACAGGGCGATCAGGATGCCCAGCGAGTAGATAGCGCGCCGGGTAGCCGCATTCAGATTATTGAAGGAACCGCTTTTTGCGGTCTTGGTTTTGGATGCCATTGTGTTTTATCCTCCGTTCCGCTTTATGCTGTTGCTGTCGTTTTGGGGCGGGGCAGGGTGGGGGCAGGCTTGCCCTCCAGCTTGTTGTAGCCCGCCGCCAGATACAGGATCTGCTCCTGCGTTGCATTCTTTGCTTCCAGTTCGCCGTTGATGGAGCCTTCGTGAATGACCAGAACGCGGTCGCTCATGCCAAGGATCTCCGGCAGCTCCGAAGAGATCATGATGATCGCAACGCCCTGATCGCTCAGGCGGTTGAACAGCTCGTAGACCTCATACTTTGCACCAACGTCGATGCCGCGGGTCGGTTCGTCCACGATCAGCACCTTGACATCGTTGCACAGCCACTTTGCCAGAACGACCTTCTGCTGGTTGCCGCCGGACAGGTTGCCGCACAGCTGGTGGATGCTGGGAGTCTTGGTGCGCAGGAGCTTGACGTACTTTTCCGCATTCTCTGCGCCCGCCTTGTCGTCCAGAAAACCGAAGTGCTCCAGCTGCCGCAGGTGCGCCATGTTGGTGTTGTACTGAATGTCCAGCCCCAGTGCCAGACCATCGCGCTTGCGGTCCTCGGTCGCATAGCCGATGCCGTGGTTGATCGCCTGAATGACCGAGTTGACCTTGATGGGCTTGCCGTCCATGTACAGCTCCATGCTGTCCGGGCGATCCGCGCCAAAAACGCAGCGCATCAGCTCGGTACGGCCTGCGCCGACCAGACCCGAAATGCCGAGGATCTCGCCCTTGCGGACATAGAAGTTATCCACATTGACCTTGCTGCCGCGGCGGATATTCTTGCCCTCCAGCACGATATCTCCGATGGTACGGGTGTGCTTGGGGTACTTATCTTCCAGCGGGCGGCCAACGATCATGTTGACCAGTTCATCCATGCTCACTTCCGAAAGGCTCACCGTGCCGATGTACTGACCGTCACGGATGATGGATGCACGCTCGCAGATGCGGTTCAGCTCTGCCATGCGGTGGGAGATGTACACCATGCCGACGCCCTTTGCCTGCAAGCGCTTGATGATCTCAAACAACTGATCGATCTCACGCTCGGTCAGGGTCGCCGTCGGCTCGTCCAGAACCAGGATCTTGGAGTTGAAGCTGATCGCCTTTGCGATCTCGACCATCTGCTGCTGTGCCACGCTCAGATCGCCCACACGGGTGTTGGTGTCCAGCCGGATGCCCAGATCGTCCAGGATCTTCTGTGCTTCGCGGTGCATCCTGGCATCGTCGATGAACGGGCCTTTCTTGTGCGCGCGGCCAATAAAGATGTTGTCCGCCACGCTCAGGTGACCGCACATATTCAGCTCCTGCATGATGATGGAGATGCCCAGCTCATGTGCCTTGGCCACCGAGTCGATGTTGACCTTTTCGCCTTCAATAAAGATCTCACCCTCGTCTGCGCGGTACACGCCGGACAGGATCTTCATCAGGGTCGATTTGCCAGCACCGTTCTCACCCACCAGACCCAGCACCTCGCCCTTGTTGACGTCCAGATGCACGCGGTCCAGCGCTTTTACGCCGGGGAAACTTTTGCTGATGCCCTCCATGCGGAACAATTCTTCCGCCATGTCAAGACCTCCTCTCTTCTCGCTCGTTGTATACTTCGTGTGTTCGGGCTGCGCCGGGAAACACCCCGCAGCCCTTGCCTGTGATTCGAGTATAGCGGAGGGGGCATGTCGATTTAAATCGTAAAAAATTCAGATAACGGGGAAGATTTTAACTTCACTTTCCTTGGATACAACGCCTCTCGTGAAAGCGCACAAAGCCGCGCGCACATCTTTTTACAAATTGCACAACCGCAAAAAATCCCCCAGTCATTTCTGACCGAGGGATGTCAAAAAACATCTTAGCTATGTCTTAACCAGGCAAGTCATTTCTTTTCCAGTTCTTTACCGCAGATGTGACGCGCGGTACTCAGAAGGGCTGCACCCCACCGTGCGCCGGAACACCTTGGTAAAGTAGTTCGCGTCCGCATAGCCGACCCGCCGCCCCACGTCCTTGATGTTGACCGTGGGCTGCACCAGCAGCTCCCGCGCACGCTCCATCCGGTAGGAGGTCAGGTAGGCAGTAAAGCTCAGCCCGAACTGCTGCTTGAAGATCTTGCAGAAATACGGCTCGGAATAATTCAGCACACAGGCCGCATCCTGCATCGAGATCTCTTCCTGATAGTGGGTGCGGATATAATCCTCCAATTGGGCTGTCACCGCCGAACCGCGGTCAGCAGGCGGCTCATCGCAGGGCGGTGCCGAAGGCAGCGCCGCGCGGTGGCTGCGGTGGATCGCGTGCTCCACAGCGGCAAGGATCTCCTGATCGTCATACGGCTTGAGCAGATATTCCAGTGCACGCACCCGCAGCGCTTCCCGCACATATTCAAAGCGGTCGTAAGCGGTCAGAAAGATAATGCCGCAGTCCGGTGACTCCCGACAGATGATCTGTGCCGCCGAGATCCCGCTCATCACCGGCATCTCGACATCCAGGATCGCAAGCCCCATCGGATATTCGCGGAACAGCTCGACCGCCGTGCGCCCGTTCGCCGCCTCATGCAGGGCATATTCGTCCCCCAGTGCGTCGTGCAGGATGCTGACCAGCGCCATCCGCTCAATGCGCTCGTCTTCTGCGATCAGGATATGATACATGTCGTTTCTCCTTTATTCTCGGTTTTCACCGCACCAAATTCCACCATTACGACCGTGCCGCTGCCGGGGCGGCTGTACACCGCCGCCATGCCGTCGGCATAGATGCCGGAGATCCGCCGCTCCAGATTGCACAGACCAATGCCAATGGCATTGTCGCCTTCGTGCATACTGCGGCGCACCGCTTCCAATCGTCCCGGCTCCATTCCGATGCCGGTATCCGCCACGGCAATGCGCAGCCGCTGCCCCTGCCTGCGCACACAGATACAGATGGAACCGCCTTCTTCTTTGGGCGAAAGCCCGTGCTGGATCGCATTCTCGACCAGCGGCTGCAGCAGAAAGCTCGGCACCAGCTCGTTTTCGTCCACCTGACAGTCCAGCCTGCAGCGGATGCGGTCACCAAACCGCATCTCCTGAATGTACATATAATCCCGCACGACCTTCAGCTCCTGTGCCAGCGGTACAAGGGGATCGTTGGTGCGCAGATTGTAGCGCAGCAGATTGCTGACCGCAAGGGTCATCCGCTCGCTGTTGGGGGCTGCCTCGATCTTCGCCATCCGCGCGATGGTGTTGAGGGTGTTGAACAGAAAGTGCGGGTTGAGCTGATTTTTCAGCGCCTGAAACTGTGCTGCCGCAAACCGTTTTTCCAGCTCGACCCGCTCCAGCTCCTCCTTGTGGAGCTTCTGCTGCATGGAAAGATACTCGCGGGTGGCGTGTTTCATCTTATTGAACGCGCGCACCAATGCCCCCATCTCATCGTTTTCGTTCCAGACCACATCCGGTTGGGTAAAGATGTTTTTCTCAATGCTGCGGGAAGCCGCCGCAAGTTCCCCCAGCCCCCGGAAGATCGTCCCCAGCGAGTTGTACAGCAGCCAGATCAGTGCAAGCAGACACGCAAGCTCGATGCACATGAGCAGGTAGGGGAGACGCAGATAGACCGCACTCTCCCGCCGGTAGTGCACCGCCCCCTCCTGCAGGACCCGCTGCGAAAGCCTTGTGCAGTACTGCGCAAGGTATTCCTGCATGGAGTAGACCTTGTATAAAGAGGTGATGTAGTCACCGTCCTCTTTTTCCATTTCCAGCACGCTGTTGCGCACACGGCAGTAGCTGCGGTAGCTGCTCTGGATCGACCATGTGATCTCGTAGCGGCTCTCGCCGATGGTGCGGTAGTCGAACGGCAGTGCTTCCAGTGCGCTCCGGGTCTGCGCGGCAGCTTCCTCATAGGCGGAGAGCGCGTCCTCTCCACCGCTCTGGACATAATCCTTAAAGGTGCGCATCTCTTTGCTGAAGGCCTGCTGCAGATCGTTTGCCTGCTGGTTGGACACGAGGATCTGCTGCATGCTGCGGGTGTTCTGGGTGACCAGCAGAATGCTCACCACACCCATCAGCAGCATCAGCCCGACCACGCCCGCTTCGATCCAGCGGAATTTATTCTGAAGGGATCGTGTTGCGCCCCGTTCCATCTTTTGTACCTCCATTGCCCGATATACTCCCATTGTAACATAAAAAAGCCGCCCCTCCGCCCGCCGCGCCAAAGATTAACCCAATCTTAGCCAAAAGGCAGGGGACGCTGTGTACACAGCATCCCCGGACTACTGATTCGTAGCGCAAACATGGCACATTTCTCAATTTTTGAAAGTCGCGTTAAATCGTCGTTTTAACGCATATCAACGTTATTTTTAGTCATGTAATTTGTGCATCCAGTGTCGAATTTTGCAACGACCCCCTGCGCATCCTGTGTGACCGTGCAAAAACCGTGCAGAAACCGTGCACTTACTCTGGAACAAATGAAACGACCCATCCGACAACGGCTTGACGGCATTGGTTTGAGTGACCGATCATCAAAATCAAGTCTTGGAGGATACAACTATGAACAAA